>JAJLJT010000297.1:0-11676 GCA_033844555.1 Alphaproteobacteria bacterium
AGGCGGACATGGTCGGGAACGGACAGATCGAGCGCGGCGATGTCGTCGGCCAGCCGCTCGATCAGCACGGGAAAGTCGAGAAGGGTGGCGAGGATCAGAAGTTCGCGCGGGGCATCCGGGTTGGCGCCTGCGAGCGCGAGGCGGCTTGCGCGCAGCGACGGGCTTGCATCCGGAAAGGCCAGCGCGGGTCCCCGCTGGCCGGCCCGGCCCTTGCCGCCGCCTCCGCGCCCGCCGCCCTGGGACAAGCGTCCCGACATCCCCTGCCGCGTGCGCGGTCCCGCCCCGGCGCCGCCGCGCTGGGCGCCCGCCGCAGGCCGGAACAGGTCCGACAGGCGCCCGCGCAGGTCGGACTGGTAGAAGCCGCGCACGCTGGCATCCGCGATCTGCCCCGCCGCCTGGTCGAGCCGCTTCGCAAGGTCCGCGCGCCGCTCCGGCGTGTCGAGGGGGCTCAGATCCCGCTCCCGCTCCCACAGCACCTCCACGAGAGGCCGGGCCGCAGCGATCACGGACTCCATCGCCGCACGGCCTTCCGCGCGGATCAGGTCGTCCGGGTCCTGCCCGCCCGGCAGGAAGGCGAAGCGGAAGGAGCGCCCCGGCTCCAGCAGCGGCAGCGCGCGGTCGAGCGCCCGGCTCGCGGCCCGCAGGCCCGCCGCGTCGCCGTCGAGACAGAGCACGGGCTCGGCCGCGGCGCGCCAGAGCAGACGCATCTGGTCCTCGGTCAGCGCAGTGCCGAGGGGGGCGACCGCGTGGTCGATCCCGGCCTGGGCGAGCGCGATCACGTCCATGTAGCCCTCGACCACCAGCACGGTCCCGGCGTCGGCGGCGGCGGCGCGCGCAGTATTGAAATTGTAGAGCACGCGCCCCTTGTGGAAGAGCGGCGTGTCCGGGCTGTTGAGGTATTTCGCCTGCGCGTCCGGGCGCATGGCGCGCCCGCCGAAGGCGATGACGCGGCCGCGCGCGTCGAGGATGGGGAACATGATCCGGTCGCGGAACCGGTCGAAGGGGTTGCCGCCCCCCTCCGGCACGATGGAGAGCCCGGCCTCGACGAGTTGCGCGACCTCCACGCCCTTCGCCTGCAGGTGCTGGGTGAGCGCGGTGCGGGTGCCCGGCGCGAAGCCGAGGCGGAAGCGCGCGACGGTCGCGTCCGCGAGCCCCCGCCCCTCCGACAGATAGGCGCGGGCGTGGGATGCGGACGCGGTGCGCAACTGCCCCTCGTAGAAGGCCGCCGCCATCTCCATGATCTCGGCGAGGCCCGCCTTCTGCCGCTCTGCCTCGCGCTGGCGGGGGCTTTCGGCGGGCACCTCGAGCCCGGCTTCGGCTGCAAGCTGCTCCACCGCCTCGCGGAAGCTCATGCCCTGCTTCTCGATCAGGAAGGTGATGGCGTCGCCTTTCACCCCGCAGCCGAAGCAATGGTAGAAACCCTTGCGCTCGTCCACGTGGAAGGACGGCGTCTTCTCGCCATGGAACGGGCAGCACGCCCACCAGTCCTGCTTGCGCGGGTTCGACTTGCGCCGGTCCCACTGCACATGCCGCCCGATCACGTCGTGCAGGGACACGCGCGCGCGCAGTTCGTCGAGGAAGGCGGGACTGAGGCTCATGCGGCTTAAAATGGCGGAGGCAGACGCTTCAGGCAATGAGGCTGGCGGCGGAAACGCTTGCCTCGGCCCGTGCGATCTTCCATCTATCGTCCTCGGGATCGCTTGCGACAAGGAGTGCGAGGACGATGGCGCAACGCATGGTGCGGACCGGTCTTCTGGCGCTGATGCTGCCGGTGCTGCTGGCGCTCGGCGGCTGCAACACGGTCGAGGGGCTGGGCCAGGACATCAAGAAAGGCGGCGAGGCCGTCGAGGACGCGGCCACGTCCGTGAAGAAGAAGCTCTGAAGGCGCCGGGCGTGAAGGTTGACCTGCCGGGCCTGCTGGTCCAGGGCGCGAAGCTTCTCGCGCTCTGCCTCGTCGTGGGGCTGGTGCTGGCCTTCCTCGGCCTCGACGACCCGTGGGAGGTCTGGGGCCGGATCATGCGCGCGGTGACCGACATCTTCGAGAACTTCGGCGACTGGGCGCGCTGGGCGTGGGGCTACATCCTGCTCGGCGCGGGCATCGTGATCCCGGTGGTGCTGATCCGGATCGCCCTGCGGATGACGCGGCGGGGCCCGTGAGCGCCATCGCGCTGACAATTCCGGCGCGGGCCCGCGACATCGGCGGCTTCGCGGTGGGGCGCGTGCTGCCCTTCGCGAAGCGCCGGATGGTCGGGCCGTTCCTCTTCCTCGACCACATGGGGCCGAAGGACTTCGCGCCCGGCGAGGGGGTCGACGTCGGCCCCCACCCGCACATCGGGCTTGCGACGGTCACCTATCTGCTCGACGGCGTACTGATGCACCGCGACAGCCTGGGCGTCGAACAGCGGATCGCGGCGGGCGACGTGAACTGGATGACGGCAGGCCGCGGCATCGCCCATTCCGAACGCACGCCCGCGCCCGAACGCGGCGCCGGGCACCGGCTGCACGGGCTGCAGTCCTGGGTCGCGCTGCCGGCGGCGGAGGAGGACTGCGCGCCCGCCTTCGTCCATCACCCGGCGGCCACCCTGCCCCGGATCGCGCAAGCGGGCGCGCGGGCCGTGCTGATCGCGGGCCGCGCGTTCGGCGAGACGAGCCCGGTGGCCTTCCCGGCGCCGATCCTCTATGCGCATGTGACGCTGGCGCCCGGCTCGGCCCTTCCCCTGCCGGAGGCGGAGGAACGGGCGGCCTATGTCGTCGAGGGCGCGGCGGCGGTCGATGGCGAGAGGGTCGAGGCGCGACACCTCGCGGTGCTGACGGAGGGGGCGCACACGCTCACCGCCCCCGCGGACGGGCCCGGCGCGACCGTCATGGTGCTGGGCGGCGCGGCGTTTCCCGAAGGCCGGCACATCTGGTGGAACCTCGTCTCCACCGATCGCGGGAAGATCGAGGCGGCGAAGGACGCCTGGAGGGCGGGCACATTCCCACAGGTGCCGGGCGAGACGGATGCGCTGCCCCTGCCCGAGGCGTGACGGCGCGTCAGGGGACCAGCCAGCGGCCCTGCCAGTCCGTCCCGTCCCAGTCGAAACGCGCGCGCCGGTGCCCGGGGAAGGCGATGTAGAGCCATTCGAGGCGCACCGCCTCGATCACCACGGCGGCGAAATGGGCGCGGCCGGCTTCCGTCTCTTCGGCGGTCTGCTCGTTCGTCTCGAACCGCGGCGGGAAGCCGGGGGTGGGCACGTCGCTGGGCGTGCCGGGACCGTCGACCGCGAGATAGCAGCGGCGCGAAAAGACCGCCGTGTTCTCCCACGCCGCATCGGCGAGCGCGTCGCCGGCGTGCACGCGCGCGATGCCGGTAAGGCGGACCTGCACCTTGGCCGTGGGATCGTAGAAGTGGACCGCCACGCGGGGGTCGGCGGCGATCTCCGCCACCTTGTGCGAGCGGGTGTCGGTGTGGAAGCGCACGGTGCGGGCCGCGCGGTCGGCATCGCGCAGGATCACGGTCCGCACCTCCGGCCCCGCGGGCGTGAGCGTGCCGATGGAGGGATGATGGAAGGCGTGGCGGCGATTGCGCACGCCCTGCCCCATCATCTCCCACGCCGCGTCCATGACGGCGCCGAGATCGGAATAATGCGCGGGCTGCCGGCGGTAGCCGGGCTCTGCGTCCGCCATCGGCTCAGGCGCCGCAGAGAATGGACTTCACCCGCCCGCTCGCCTTGCCGATGTCGAGGCGTCCGGGGAAGCGCTGCTTCAGCAGGCCCATGACCTTGCCCATGTCCTTCACGCCGGACGCATCGACCTCGGCGATGGCGTCGCGGATGGCGGCCTCCGCCTCCTCCGGCGAGAGCGGCTTGGGCAGGAACTCCTCGATGACGGCGATTTCGGCGCGCTCCCGCTCGGCAAGCTCCAGCCGGCCGCCCTCCTCGTAGAGGGAGGCCGATTCCTGGCGCTGCCGCACCATCTTCTGCAGCACGCCGAGGATTTCCTCGTCCGTGATGCCGGTGGTGCGATCCTCAGACCGCACGGCGATGTCCCGGTCCTTGATGGCCGCGATGATCAGGCGCAGCGTGCTGACGCGCGTCTGCTCCTTGGCCTTGATGGCCGTTTTCAAGGCGGAATTGATCTCGTCACGCATGAGGTTAAGCCCCCTGGGGACCGATGCCGGTCGCTCAAAATGGCGCGCACCATACATAAGAGGCCGGGCGGTAGCAAACACACTCGCTGGCCGCCGCCCCGTGGCGCTTGACGGGGGGCCGTGCGATGCATAGTTATGCCGCCGTTTGCGAACAGGAAACGCAAGATCCGGTGTGCCCCGCGCCCAGGCGGGCGCGCGGACACGCGGCCACATCCTTGAGGAGGTTCGGCATGGCGACGGCGGGCGAAGCAGCAGCGGCCCCGGCACCGCGCGCACGGCTCTACGCGGGCGGGCGCACGATCACGGCGGTGCTGGTCCTCGAGGATGGCACGGTGTTCGAGGGCTACGGCGTCGGCGCGACCGGCGAGGCGGTGGGCGAGGTCTGCTTCAACACCGCCATGACCGGCTACCAGGAGATCCTGACCGATCCGTCCTATGCCGGGCAGATCATCACCTTCACCTTCCCGCACATCGGCAATGTCGGCACGAACGGCGAGGATATCGAGGCGCAGACCCCCTTCGCGCGCGGCTTCGTGATCCGCGCCGACATCACGACCCCGTCGAACTGGCGCGCGGCCGAGGCGCTGGGCGCCTGGGCGAAGGCGCGCAACCTGATCGGCATCTCCGGCATCGACACGCGCGCGCTGACCCGCCTGATCCGGGAGCGCGGTTTCCAGAACGGCATCGTCGCGCACGCGCCCGACGGCACGTTCGACATGGCCGACCTGAAGGCGAAGGCCAAGGCGTGGCCGGGCCTCGTCGGCATGGATCTGGCGAAGGAAGTCTCCGCGCTGCAGACCTATGGCTGGGACGAGACGCGCTGGCGCTGGCCCGAGGGCTATGGCCGGCAGGAAGCCCCCGTCCGCCACGTCGTCGCCATCGACTATGGCGCCAAGCGCAACATCCTGCGCTGCCTCGCCGACCTCGGCTGCAAGGTGACGGTCGTGCCCGCGCAGGCGAGCGCGGACGACATCCTGCGCCACGAGCCCGACGGCGTCTTCCTGTCGAACGGCCCCGGCGACCCGGCGGCGACCGGCGTCTACGCCGTGCCCGCGATCCGCAAGGTGCTGGAGACGGGCGTGCCGGTGTTCGGCATCTGCCTCGGCCACCAGATGCTGGCGCTCGCGCTGGGGGCGAAGACGGAAAAGATGAAGTTCGGCCATCACGGCGCGAACCATCCGGTCAAGAACGTGGAGACGGGCCGCGTCGAGATCACCTCGATGAACCACGGCTTCTCGGTCGCGCGCGACAGCCTGCCGTCGGGCGTGGTGGAGACGCACCGCTCGCTCTTCGACGGGTCGAACTGCGGCCTGAAGGTGGACGGGCGGCCGGTCTTCTCGGTCCAGTACCACCCGGAGGCGAGCCCCGGCCCGCAGGACAGCCACTACCTCTTCGAGCAGTTCGTCGAGGCGATCGACACCCGGCGCGGCGCCTGAGAGGGCGCGGCGCGTTTCGCAATCACCCCCGCGGGGCTTCCCTTGGTTCCCGAAAGGGACTAAACAGCCCCGCACATCCGACCCAGGGGACGAGGCATGACACCCGACAGGCTGGAGAGCGAGACAAGCGCGCAGGAGTAGCCGGCGCGCTTTCTTTTTGCCCGAACGCCCGAGGGGGAGCGCCCCGACCCACCGACACCGGACAGCGGCCAGGACACCCATGCCCAAACGCACCGACATCGACACCATCCTCATCATCGGCGCCGGCCCCATCGTCATCGGCCAGGCGTGCGAGTTCGACTATTCCGGCACCCAGGCCTGCCGCGCGCTGAAGGCGGAGGGCTACCGGATCGTGCTGGTCAACTCGAACCCGGCGACGATCATGACCGACCCGGAGATCGCCGACGCGACCTATGTCGAGCCGATCACGCCGGAGGTGGTGGCGAAGATCATCGAGAAGGAGCGGCCGAAGTCGAAGGGCGGCTTCGCGCTGCTGCCGACCATGGGCGGGCAGACGGCGCTCAACACGGCCATGAAGCTCGACGACATGGGCGTGCTGGAAAAGTTCGGCGTGGAGATGATCGGCGCCAACCGCGACGCCATCGAGATGGCGGAAGACCGCATCAAGTTCCGCGACGCCATGGACCGGATCGGGCTGGAGAGCCCGCGCTCCAAGATCGCGCACACGATGGAGGAGGCGCGCGAAGCGCTGGAGTTCGTCGGCCTGCCGACGGTCATCCGTCCCTCCTTCACCATGGGCGGCACCGGCGGCGGCATCGCCTACAACCACGCGGAGTTCGAGGAGATCGTGGCGCGCGGCCTCGACGCCTCGCCGGTCAACGAGGTGCTGATCGAGGAATCGGTGCTCGGCTGGAAGGAGTACGAGATGGAGGTGGTCCGCGACCGCGCGGACAACGCCATCATCATCTGCTCCATCGAGAACATCGACCCGATGGGCGTGCACACGGGCGATTCGATCACGGTCGCGCCGGCGCTGACGCTGACCGACAAGGAATTCCAGATCATGCGCAACGCCTCGATCGCGGTGCTGCGCGAGATCGGGGTGGAGACGGGCGGCTCCAACGTGCAGTTCGCCGTCGACCCGAAGACGGGCCGCATGGTCGTGATCGAGATGAACCCGCGCGTGTCGCGGTCGTCGGCGCTCGCGTCGAAAGCGACGGGATTCCCCATCGCGAAGGTCGCGGCCCGGCTCGCCGTCGGCTACACCCTCGATGAGCTTGACAACGATATCACGGGCGTCACGCCCGCCTCGTTCGAGCCGTCCATCGACTATGTCGTGACGAAGATCCCGCGCTTCGCGTTCGAGAAGTTCCCCGGCGCCGAGCCGGTGCTGACGACGGCGATGAAGTCCGTGGGCGAGGCCATGGCCATCGGCCGCAGCTTCCCGGAATCGCTGCAGAAGGCGCTGCGCTCGCTGGAGACGGGCCTCGACGGGCTCGACACGCCGGAGATCCCCGGCCTCGGCGAGGGCGACGACCGCAACGCGATCCTCGCGGGCCTGACGCGCGCGACGCCGGAGCGGATCCTGGTGGTGGCGGAAGCCTTCCGGCAAGGCCTGACGTTCGAGGAAATCCAGAACGCCTGCAAGTTCGACCCCTGGTTCCTGGAGCAGATCGAGGCGCTGGTGCGCATCGAGGGCGAGATCGCGGAACACGGCCTGCCGAAGAGCGCGGACGAGCTGCGTCTGGTGAAGAGCCTCGGCTTCTCCGACGGGCGGCTGGCGAAACTCGCCGGCGTCACGCAGGAGGAGGTGCGCGCGCTGCGCAAGAAGCTCTCCGTCCGGCCCGTGTTCAAGCGCATCGACACCTGCGCGGCGGAGTTCGAGGCGCGCACCCCCTACATGTACTCGACCTACGAAATGCCGGCGGGCGGCAAGACGGACTGCGAGGCGAACGTCTCCGACCGGCCGAAGATCGCCATTCTCGGCGGCGGGCCGAACCGCATCGGCCAGGGCATCGAGTTCGACTATTGCTGCTGCCACGCCTGCTTCGCGCTGACGGAAGCGGGCTTCGAGACGATCATGGTCAACTGCAACCCGGAGACCGTGTCGACCGACTACGACACCTCCGACCGGCTCTATTTCGAGCCGCTGACCATCGAGGACACGCTGGAAATCCTCGAGAAGGAGCAGGAGAAGGGCCGCCTCGTCGGCGTGATCGTGCAGTTCGGCGGCCAGACGCCGCTGAAGCTCGCGCAGGCGCTGGAGGAGAACGGCATCCCGATCCTCGGCACCTCTCCCGACATGATCGACCTGGCGGAAGACCGCGAACGGTTCCAGCAGCTTCTGCACACGCTCGGCCTGCGCCAGCCCGCAAACGGCATCGCGCACTCGGCGGAAGAAGCGCGCGAGATCGCCGAGCGGATCGGCTACCCGGTCGTGATCCGCCCCTCCTACGTGCTGGGCGGGCGCGCCATGGAGATCGTGCGCGACACCCCGCAACTCGAACGCTACATCAAGACGGCGGTTGTCGTGTCCGGCACGAGCCCGGTGCTGATCGACAGCTACCTGCGCGACGCGATCGAGGTGGACGTGGACGCGCTGGCCGACGGCAAGGACGTGTTCGTCGCCGGCATCATGGAGCACATCGAGGAGGCGGGCGTCCATTCGGGCGACAGCGCCTGCTCGCTGCCCCCCTACTCGCTGACCTCCGAGACGATTGCCGAGCTGAAGGCGCAGACGGTGGCGCTGGCGCGCGGCCTCAACGTCGCGGGCCTGATGAACGTGCAGTTCGCCGTGCAGAAGGACGAGGCGGGCGCCGACCAGATCTACATCCTGGAGGTGAACCCGCGCGCCTCGCGCACGGTGCCGTTCGTCGCCAAGACCATCGGCCTGCCGATCGCCAAGATCGCAGCGCGCCTGATGTCCGGAGAGGCCTTGTCGGGCTTCGACCTGAAGGAGCCGAAGCCGCGCCACATCGCGGTCAAGGAAGCGGTCCTGCCCTTCGCGCGCTTCCCGAACGTGGACACGCTGCTGGGGCCGGAGATGCGCTCGACCGGCGAGGTGATGGGCCTCGACACCTCCTTCCACCGGGCCTTCCTGAAAAGCCAGATGGGCGCGGGCACCGACCTGCCGGAAAAGGGCTGCGTGTTCATCTCGGTGCGCGACGCCGACAAGGCGCATGTCGTGGAGGTGGCGCAGCTTCTGACGAAGCAGGGCTTCTCGCTGATCGCGACGTCGGGCACGGCGGCGCATCTGGCCGCGCACGGGCTTCAGGTGGAACGGGTCAACAAGGTGCTGGAAGGCCGCCCGCACATCGTCGACGCCATGAAGGACGGCCGGGTGCAGCTGGTCGTCAACACGACGGAAGGGGCGCAGGCCATCGCCGACAGCTTCTCCATCCGCCGCACGGCGCTGATGATGAAGATCCCCTACTACACCACCATCGCGGGCGCGCGAGTGACGGCCCGCGCCATCGCCGCGCAGGCGAAAGGCGGGCTTGATGTGATGCCGCTTCAGTCTTACGCTCTCAACATCGAAGACGTGGTGAGCGCCGCCGAAGGCTAGCGGCGCTCGCTTCGTCTTTGGCGAATGTCCGGCAGGATCGGCACCCGGACCCGGTGTCCGGGGGGCCGATGTCTTGCGTTGACGGACCGGTTGCAACGAGGAGAGGACTGAGGCCCGGCCATGGACAAGCTGCCGATGACGGCTGAGGGTTACGCGCGGATCGAGAGCGAGATCAAGCAGCTCAAGACCGTCGAGCGTCCGAACACCATCAAGGCGATCGCCGAGGCGCGCGCCCACGGCGACCTCTCGGAAAACGCGGAGTATCACGCCGCGAAGGAGCGGCAGAGCTTCATCGAGGGCCGCGTGCTGGAGCTGGAGGACATGCTGAGCCGCGCCCAGGTGATCGACCCGAGCAAGCTCTCCGGCGATTCGGTAAAGTTCGGCGCGACCGTCACCCTCGTCGACGAGGAGACGGAGGAGGAAACCCGCTACCAGATCGTCGGCGAGATCGAGGCCGACGTGAAGCAGGGCAAGATCTCCATCACCTCCCCCGTCGCGCGCGCGCTGATCGGCAAGGAAGTGGGCGACACGGTCGAGGTCATGACGCCGGGCGGCGGCCGCTCCTACGAGATCATCGACGTCCGCTTCGGCTGAGGCGGACGGGCGGACGCGCCGACGGTCTTGATCGGCGGCGCGGCTGCTGCCAACGTCTCTCCCCATGACGCCCCAGATCGACCATATCGTGCTCGCGACCCGCGACCTGGCAAAGGCCGCGGACCGCTTTTCCGCCATGGGCTTCACCTGCGCCCCGCGCGGCGTGCATGGGTGGGGCACGTCCAATCATGTCATCCAGTTCGCCGACGAGAGCTTCATCGAGCTGCTGGAGGTCGACCGGCCGCAGCTGATCGCGGAGCCCGACACGGCGGCGGAGCCGCCGGAATTCAGCTTCGGCGCGTTCAACCGGGATTTCCTGGAACGCCGGGAAGGCATGTCGATGCTGGTGCTCAAGGGCCAGGACGCGGACGCCGACCGCGCGAAGTGGAAGGCCGCGGGGCTGCAGCCCTATGCCCCCTTCTCCTTCGAGCGGGCGGCGAAGACGCCCGACGGGCGGGAAGGCACCGTGGGGTTCGAGCTTGCCTTCGCAACCGATCCGGCCATGCCGGAGGCTGCGTTCTTCAGCTGCCGCCACAAGGCGCCGGAGTTGTTCTTCCAGCCGGGCTACCAGAAGCACGGCAACGGCGCAGGCGGTCTCGCAGGCGTCGTGATGGTGGCGGACGAGCCCACGGAAACGGCGGATTTCTTCAAGGGGCTGATGGGCGCGGAGGCCGTTGCCCGCCACGCCGACGGGCACGTCTCCGTGCGCATGGGGCCGCACCGGCTGCGCGTCGTCACGCCCGCCGACTTCGCGAGCCTTTTCCCCGGCGAGCGCCCGGCGGGACGGGGCGGCCGGTTCGCGGCGCTGGAGGTGCGCGTCGCCTCGCTGGGGGTCGTGGAGAACACGCTGCGCGCGGCGCGCATCGACCTCGTCCACGCGGGCGGCGGCATGTTCGTCCCCGCGAGCGCGGCGTTCGGCCTGACGCTCGCGTTCCGTGAGACCGCGTGAAGGGGCCGTCAGCCGCCGCCGGCAGGCGGCCCGCCCTCCGCGAAGGGCACACCGGGCGCCCACTTCGACTGGTGGATGGTGAGCGAGGTCTTCACGCTCTCCACGTTCGGGGCGGCGACGAGATCGCTCTCCAGAAAGCGCTGGAAGGTGCCGAGGTCGGGCGCCACGCACTTCAGCAGGAAGTCGATCTCCCCGTTGAGCATGTGACACTCTCGCACCAGCGGCCACCCGCGCACCAGACGCTCGAACGCGTCGAGGTCGGCCTTCGCCTGGCTCGACAGGCCGACCATGGCGAACACGGTCACGTCGAAGCCCAGCATCTGCGCGTCGATGCGCGCGTGGTAGCCGCGGATGTAGCCCGCCTCCTCCAGCGCGCGGACCCGGCGCAGGCACGGCGGCGCGGAAATGCCCACCCTGCGCGACAGCTCCACATTGGTGATGCGCCCATCCTCCTGCAGGATGGCGAGGATCTTCATGTCGACGGCGTCGAGCTTCGTGCGGGCCATGGTGCTCCGGAAATTCGAGGACAGGAACCTGTCCCGGCTTGTACGATCCGGGAGGCATTTGCGCAAGATTATTTCAAACCGCGCGCCGAAGAAGTTTCGAAAGCACCATGATTCGGGTCTGGATCGTTACGGACGACAAGGCGGGCAACGAGATGCCGGCGCGCGGTCTGGCCGAACGCGTGGCGCAGCGCATCCCTTGCGAGATCGCGCCGAAACGGACGACGCCGGGCGGCGTCTGGCGGCGCCTGCCGCCCGCGATGTGGCTGTTGCGCGGCGCGCGCGCGGGGGGCTTTCCGTTCACGGCGCTGCCGGAAGAACAGCGCGCCGCCCTGACGCCGCCATGGCCGGACCTCGCGATCGGCTGCGGGCGGATCGCGGCACCCTTCGTCGCGGCAATCGGCAGGCTGTCGCCCGGCACGGCGACGGTGCAGATCCTCGACCCGCACCTGCCCGAACGCCACTTCGACCTGATCGTCGCACCGGAACACGATGGGCGCACGGGCGCCCGCGTGCTGACCGTGACAGGCTCGCTGACC
>JAJLJT010000298.1:0-22587 GCA_033844555.1 Alphaproteobacteria bacterium
GCACCGTCTTAACCATGAGCGCGTAAAGATCGCCTTAAATTCCAGATGCTTGCGGAAAAGCCTAGCTGCGGTAGTCGGCGTTGATGTCGATATAGGCGTGCGTGAGATCGCAGGTCCACACGGTCGAGCGGGCACGGCCCACGCCCACGTCCACCTCGATCTCGATCTCGGTCCGGCGCATCGCGCGGGCGACCACGGGCTCGTTGTAGGCAGGGTCGACCTCGCCGTTCTTCGCCACCGGGTAGCCCGCGATGCGCACGGCGATGCGGTCGCGGTCGGCGGCCTCGCCCGCCTTGCCGACGGCCATGACGATGCGGCCCCAGTTGGGATCCTCGCCCGCGATGGCAGTCTTGACCAGCCGCGAGTTGGCGATCGACATGGCGATCCGGCGGGCGGCGTGCGCCGTCTCCGCCCCCTTGACCGTGATCGCGACGAACTTGGTCGCACCCTCCCCGTCGCGCACGATCTGGTGCGCGAGGTCGAGCATCACGGCGTCCAGCGCCTCGCGGAAGTCCTTGAGGCGCGGGTCGGCGGCGCGGCGCACCGCCTCGTGCTTCTGGCCGCGGCCCGTGGCGAACATCAGCACCGTGTCTGAGGTCGAGGTGTCGCCGTCGACCGTGATCGCGTTGAAGCTGTCGCGCACGCTCATCATCAGCAGCGTCTGCAGCACGTCCGGCGGGATCGAGGCATCGGTGGCGACGAACGCCAGCATGGTCGCCATGTCGGGCGCGATCATGCCGGAGCCCTTGGCAATGCCGTTGATGGTGACGGTGGCGTCGTCGATCTTCGCGGTGCGCGTCGCACCCTTGGGGAAGGTGTCCGTCGTCATGATGGCGGCGGCGGCGGCTTCCCACGCGTCGGCGTCCTGCGCGGCGACGATGGTGTCGAGCTGGGCGAGGATGGGGGCGGGCGGCAAGGGTTCCCCGATCACGCCGGTCGAGGCCATGTAGAGGTCGTGCGCCTGGCAGGAGAGCTTGTCCTGCAGCGCCGCTGCAACCTTGTCGATCGCGTCCTTGCCCGCCTTGCCGGTGAAGGCGTTGGCGTTGCCGGAATTGACGATGCAGGCCCGTGCAGCCCCGTGCGGCAGCGCCTCGCGGCACCAGTCGACGGGGGCGGAGGCGCACTTCGACTTCGTCAGCACGCCGGCCGCGGTCGTTCCCGGCTCGAACGTCATCAGCAGCAGGTCCGTGCGGTCCTTGTAGCGCACGCCGGCGCGCGCCGCGGCCATGCGCACGCCCTTGACCGGCGGCATCTTGGGGAAGCGTTCGGGAGCGAGCGGCGAGACCGGCAGCGCCTTCTTGGCAGGGGCCGCGACCTTGGCGGCCTCCTTCTTGGCGACCTTCTTGGCGACCTTTTTCGCCACCTTCTTCAGCATCTTGCGCGCGTGATCGGGCGAGATGTCGCCGCCGGCGGGGGGATTGGTCTTGTCGTTCTCGGTCATGACGGCCCTCTCCGGCTCGAAACCCCAGGCACGAAAAATGCGGGTGTGAGCGTTATGCCCGCACCCGCATTCCGTCAAGCGGCGCGCCAGCGGTGGCCGCGTTGCGCGGCGCCCGCGGGCAGCCCGGCGATCACTGCTTGGCGGGGGCCTTCTCGTCCCCGGCCTTGCCCTCTTCGGCAGGCTTTTCCGGCTCCGGCAGCATCATGACGATCTCGGCGTCGGCGCGAAGCTCTTCCAGGGTGGACTGGATGACGTCCTGCGCGATCTCGTTGCGCAGTTCGCCCTCCATCTCCTCCATGGTGGGGGCGGGCGCCTCGCGCCGGTCCTCGACCTTGATGACGTGCCAGCCGAACTGGCTCTGCACCGGGGCCGAGACCTCGCCGGGCTGCAGCGCGAAGGCCGCGTCTGCGAACTCCTTCACCATGCGGTCCTGCGTGAAATAGCCGAGGTCGCCGCCCGCCGGGCCGGACGGGCCGGTCGACAGTTCCTTGGCCAGCTCGCCGAAGTCCTCGCCCGCCTTGGCGCGCTCGGCGGCGGCCTGCGCGGCTTCTTCCGTCTCGAGCAGGATGTGGCGCGCGCGCACCTCTTCCTGCGGCTCGATCCCGGCGACCTTCTCGTCATAGAGGGCCTTCAGCCGCTCTTCCGTCGTCTCGGCGCGGATCCGCTCGGCGACCCAGGTGTCGCGGAAGAGGGATTCCCGCGCGAACTCGAGCTGCTGCTGCACCTGCGGGCGGTCGCCGACGCCCGCCTTCTCGGCGGCCTGGGCCGCCAGCTTGCGGTCGATGATCTGGCGAACCAGCGGCTCGGTCAGGGCGGCGATGGGGATCTGCTGGTACTGCTGCGGCAGCGCCTGGTAGGCGAGCGCCACGTCGGAGCGGCGGATCTCCTCGCCGTTGACGGTGGCGAGCACGCTGTCCTCGGGCTCGGCGGCGTTGCCCGCGGCCTGCGCCAGCGCCGGCGCGGCGGTGATCGCCGGGAACGGGGCGGCGAAAGCGAGGGCGAGCGCGGCGGCGCAGACCGCCCCGCGCACGGAGAAGTTGGAACGCGTCATGGAATCACTGGTGTCCCTGCCTGGTTTCACGCGGAGTGGACCCTACGCCCTGCACCCCCATCGTGTCACGGGTGTGGCGGGGGCGTTCTTTGGGCGATCCCTCCCCAAATCCGCATTCTCTCGCGCCGATGACCTTTTGGTCAGGCCTCGCGTCGTATATATGGGCCAGCAACAGACGGATCAGACGCGAGGCAAGTGGGCATGCTGGGCCTGGGCACGATCGGCCGCAAGATTTTCGGCTCCGCCAACGACCGCAGGGTAAAGGGCTTCCGGGCGCGGGTGGCGCGCATCAACGCGCTCGAGCCCGAGATCGAGAAGCTTTCCGACGACGATTTGCGCGCGCGCACCCAGCGCTTCCGCGAGGAGATCGCGAACGGCAAGCCGCTCGACAGCCTGCTGGAGGAGGCCTTCGCCACCGTGCGGGAGGCCGCCCGGCGCACCCTCGGCCAGCGGCCCTTCGACGTGCAGCTGATCGGCGGCATGGTGCTGAACGAGCGTTCCATCGCCGAGATGAAGACGGGCGAGGGCAAGACGCTCGTCGCCACGCTGCCCGCCTATCTCAACGCGCTGACCGGCAAGGGCGTGCACGTCGTCACCGTCAACGACTATCTCGCCCGCCGCGACGCCGAATGGATGGGCCAGATCTACCGCTTCCTCGGCCTCTCGGTCGGCTGCGTCGTGCCGAACCTCGACCATGTCGCGCGCCAGCAGGCCTATGCCGCCGACATCACCTACGGCACCAACAACGAGTTCGGCTTCGACTATCTGCGCGACAATCTCGCCCACGACCTGCGCCAGATGGTGCAGCGGGAGCATCACTACGCCATCGTCGACGAGGTCGACTCCATCCTGATCGACGAGGCGCGCACCCCGCTCATCATCTCCGGTCCGGCGGAGGACAATTCCGAGCTGTACCGCGCGCTGGACAAGCTGGTCGCCACGCTCTCGCCGGAGCATTACGAGGTCGACCTGAAGCAGCGCTCCGCCTCGCTGACCGAGGAAGGCCAGGAGAAGATGGAGGAGCTTCTCGGCGCGGCCGAACTGCTCAAGTCCGAGAGCCTCTACGACAGCGAGAACGTGATGCTCGTGCATCACACCAACCAGGCGCTTCGCGCGCACCAGCTCTTCCAGAAGGACCGCGACTACATCGTCAAGGACGACCAGGTCATCATCATCGACGAGTTCACGGGCCGGATGATGCCGGGCCGCCGCTACTCGGAGGGGCTGCACCAGGCGCTCGAGGCGAAGGAGGGCGTGCGCGTCCAGCAGGAGAACCAGACGCTCGCGCAGATCACCTTCCAGAACTATTTCCGCCTCTACGAGAAGCTGGGCGGCATGACCGGCACCGCATCGACCGAGGCGGCCGAGTTCGCGGAAACCTATGGCCTCGAGGTCGTCGAGATTCCGACCAACGTGCCGATCGCGCGCCTCGACGAGGACGACGAGGTCTACCGGACGGCCAAGGAGAAGTACGACGCCATCGTCGCCGAGATCGAGGAGGCGCGCACCAAGGGCCAGCCCGTGCTGGTCGGCACCACCTCCATCGAGAAGTCGGAACTGCTGGCGGCGGAACTGAAGAAGCGCGGCTTCCGCCAGAAGGACGCGGGCGACACCGACGCCTTCCAGGCGCTCTACGGCGGCACGGACGAGCGCGTGTTCGCCGTCCTCAACGCCCGCTACCACGAGCAGGAGGCCTATATCGTCGCGCAGGCCGGCGTTCCGGGCGCCATCACCATCGCCACCAACATGGCCGGCCGCGGCACCGACATCCAGCTCGGCGGCAACCCCGAGATGCGCATCGCGCACGAGCTCGAGGGCGTGGAAGAGGGGCCGGAGCGCGAGGCGAAGGCGGCCGAGATCCGCGCCGAGGTCGCGCGCCTCAAGGAGAAGGCGCTTGCCGCTGGCGGCCTCTACGTCATGGGGACCGAGCGGCACGAGAGCCGCCGCATCGACAACCAGCTGCGCGGCCGTTCGGGCCGTCAGGGCGACCCCGGCCGCTCGAAGTTCTTCCTGTCGCTGCAGGACGACCTGATGCGCATCTTCGGGTCGGAGCGGATGGACGGCATGCTGCGCAAGCTCGGCCTCAAGGAAGGCGAGGCGATCGTCCACCCCTGGATCAACAAGGCGGTGGAGAAGGCGCAGGCCAAGGTCGAGGCGCGCAACTTCGACGCGCGCAAGCACCTGCTGAAGTTCGACAATGTGATGAACGACCAGCGCAAGGTCGTGTTCGAGCAGCGCCAGCAGATCATGCGCGCCGACGACGTGTCGGATACGCTGAAGGACATGCGCCACGGCTTCATCGACGACATCGTGCGCGAGCATATCCCCGAGAAGGCGTTCGCCGAGCAGTGGGACGTGGACGGGCTGGCGCAGGAGGTGCAGGAGGGGCTCGGCCTGGACCTCTCCATCAAGGACTGGGCTGCCGAGGAAGGCATCGCCGACGAGGAAATCCGCGAGCGTCTCTACAAGGCCGCGGACGCCCGCGCCGCCGAGCGGGCGGTCGAGATCGGCCCCGACATCATGCGCCAGGTGGAGAAGTCGCTGCTTCTGCAGACGCTCGACCACCACTGGCGCGAACACCTCGTCCAGCTCGAAATGCTGTCCAAGGTCGTCGGCTTCCGCGGCTATGCCCAGCGCGACCCGCTGAACGAGTACAAGACCGAAGCCTTCGAGATGTTCGAGGCGCTGCTCGCCCGGCTTCGCAAGGACGTGACGCGCGCGCACATGACGGTGCAGATCCGCCTGCAGCCGCCGCCGGAGCCGGAGATGCCGGACGTCGAGGACCTTCAGGCCGTGCACGCCGATCCGCGGACCGGCGAGAACGAGGCGATGCAGCCCGCCATGGCGGCCGCAGGCGCCGGCGCTGCCGCGGCGGCGGCGATCGACCCGGCCGATCCGTCCACCTGGGGAAAGATCGGGCGGAATTCGCCATGCCCGTGCGGCTCCGGCAAGAAATACAAGCATTGCCACGGCGCGCTGGCGTGACACTCTGAGCCTCCCGGCGGAAGACCGGGGGCATGGCGCGAGGAGGGGTGCGGATGGCGCAGCGCGATCCGATGGCCACGGCAGACGGCGTGCGCGGCAGTCTGGGCGCGAGCGGCGCCGCGGGCGCCGGGTCCGCGCTCATCGGCACGGTGGCGGAATGGCTGGTCGACCAATCGCTCGGCCAGAATGCCATCGAAGACACGTTCGACGGCACCTGCAAGCATCTCAATTCGGTCGGCGTGCCCCTCGCGCGCGGCCAGTTGATCTTCGTGACGCTGCACCCGCAGATTTCCTCGGTCGCCTTGACCTGGCGGGCGGGCGAGGGGATCGGGCGCGCGGACTTCAGCCATAGCGAGGTCGAAAACGCCTCGCCGCAGTTCAAGCGCAGCCCGTTCTACCACATCCTCACCAACAACCTCAGCCTGATGCGCCGCCGCCTCGCCGGGCCCGCGGCGACGCTGGACTTCCTCGCGCTGGAGGAGTTCGCGGCGGAGGGCTATACCGACTATCTCGCCTGCTCGGTCGGGTTCGTGAGCCCGGCGAGCGCGCGCTGGACGCACGGCACGGGCATCCTCGTCTCCTGGGCGACGAAGCGGCCGGGCGGCTTTACCGACGACGATATCGCCGATCTCCTGCGCCTGCAGCGCCGCCTTGCGGTCGCCTGCAAGGTCTCGATCCAGGAACAGATCACCCGCAACGTGCTGCAGACCTATCTGGGCAAGGGCGCGAGCGAGCAGGTGCTGGAAGGCGCGATCAAGCGCGGCGACGGGTCGGTGGAGCACGCGGTCATCTGGTACTCCGACATGCGCGGGTCGACGCGGCTCGCCGAGAGCATGCCGTCGGAAGACTATCTCGCCATGCTCAACACCTATTTCGAGATCACGGCCGGCGCGGTGCAGGAGCGGGGCGGCGACATCCTCACCTTCATCGGCGACGCGGTGCTGGCGATCTTTCCTGTCCCGCGCGCGGTGCCCGGCGAGGCCTGCCCGATCCGCAACGAGGCGCTGGCGGCGGCGACCGACGCGCTCGCCCGCGCCCGCCCCGTGAACGCGGAGCGCCTGGCGAAGGGCCTGCCCGAGATCCGGTTCGGCATCGCGCTGCACGTGGGCGACGTCGTCTTCGGCAACATCGGCATCCCGGAGCGGCTGTCCTTCTCGGTCATCGGACCCGCGACCAACGAGGCGGTGCGCCTCGAAGCCCTGACGAAGGTGCTCGACCGGCCGATCCTGGCGACGCGTGACTTCGCCTCCTGTCTGCCGCACCGGTTCGAGGATCTGGGTTCCCACGCGCTGCGCGGGGTCGGCCAGCCGTTCGAGGTGCTGGCGCCGGTGCTGGAGAGCGCGGACTGACCCCTCAGACGTCGCGGACCGCGCAGATGCGCTGGCGCACCGCGCGCGGCGGGTCGCCCTCCGGTCCGTGGGCGTAGGCGATGACGGTCAGTTCGCCGTTGACCGCTTCCAGAAGCTCGCCCGGGTTCAGCAGGTGGTCCGGGTTCGACGGGCGCCCGTGCCGTTCGTGACCTTTCGCGAAGGTTTCGTAGATCAGCACGCCGCCGGGCGCGACCGCGGCCACGATCCGCGGCAGGATCGGACGCCAGAGATAATTCGTCACGATCACGCCCGCGAAGCTGCGGTCCTCGAGCGGCCAGGGCCCGCCTTCCAGATCCGCCTCCAGGATTTCCAGGTCGGGCCCCTGCGGCAGGGCCTTCAATCCCTCCACCTCGCGGTCGACGGCTGTGACAGGATGGCCCGCGGCGCGCGCAAGCGCGGTATGGCGTCCGCGCCCGGCTGCGAGGTCGAGAATGCGCCCGCCCGGCGGCACCATCGCGATATAGTGCGCGACGAACGGGCTGGGCGCGGCGGGGCCGAACGGATGGCCGTTCCCATAGGCCGCCGCGGTCGCCGCCACCGCCCCGGACTTGCCGTTTTCCGCCCGCTCCGCCATATGACACTCCAGTGAATTGCGCCGACTCCAGCGAGGAAAGGCCCGCGCTCCGATGATCTCCTACGCCCTGCGCTGCACGAACGGGCACGAGTTCGACGGATGGTTCCGCTCCGCCGCCGACTATGAGGCGCAGGCGGGGGCGTGTGAAGTCACCTGCCCGCAGTGCGGAACCGCGCTGGTCGAGAAGGCGCCCATGGCCCCTGCCATTTCCCGCGGCGGGCGCGACGAAGCGGCTCCGGAGGCGCGCCAGGAAGTGGCGCTCTCGCCACGCGACGCGATGCTCGCGAAACTCGCCCAGCTTCGCGCCCATGTGGAAAAGAATTTCGAGAACGTGGGCGACCGCTTCGCCGCCGAGGCACGCGCCATCCACGAGGGCCGCGCGGAGGAACGCGGCATCTACGGCGAGGCGCGCGGCGACGAGGTGAAGGCGCTGATCGACGACGGCGTGCCCGTCGCCCCCCTGCCGCCTGCACCGAAAGTGAACTGACCCCGGGTGGGCTCCCTCAGGCGGGCCGCCGCGCGGCGATCATGTAGTTGACCGCCGTGTCCTTCGACAGCCGCCACTCGTCGAGCAGCGGGTTGAAGCTCACCCCGCGGCGGTCGAAGACCTCCAGCCCGGCCGAGGTCAGCGGCCGCTCCACCTCTTCCGGTTTCAGGAACTTGGACCATTCGTGCGTGCCGCGCGGCAGCCAGCGCAGCACGTATTCCGCGCCGACGATGGCGAGCGCGAAGGCCTTGGTCGTGCGGTTGAGGGTGGCGACGACGGTCAGGCCGCCCGGGCGCACCAGCCCCGCGCAGGTTTCGAGGAACGCCGCCGGGTTCTCCACGTGCTCGACCACCTCCAGATTGAGCACGATGTCGAACGTCTCTCCGGCGGCTGCCAGCGCCTCGGCCGTGGTGTGGCGGTAGTCGACCGCAACGCCCGTGCGCGCGGCGTGCGCGGCGGCGGTCTTCACGTTCCGCTCCGCCGCGTCCGCGCCGACGACCTCGGCGCCCAGCCGCGCCATCGGCTCCGAGACGAGGCCGCCGCCGCAGCCGATATCGAGCAGCCGCAGGCCCTTCAGCGGTTCCGGCGTCTTCGGATCGCGCCCGAACGCGCGGCAGGCCGTGTCGCGGATATAGGCGAGGCGGACCGGATTGAACTTGTGCAGCGGGCGGAACTTGCCGCGCGGATCCCACCATTCGTCCGCCATGGCGGAGAACTTGGCGATCTCGTCGGCATTGACGCTGCTTGTCGCCCCCGCCGCCGCGTCCGGCGCGGCCTGGTCCGCCGAGACGGGCTTCACCGTGCGCTTCGTTCGCTTCGTTGCCGCTGCCGCCATCGCCCCTCTCCATTCCTTCGTCCGCTGCGGATCGCCTGCCGCCCTTGCGTCGCTTGCGCAGCCAGCGCGGCGCCGATATGAATGGCGCCGCGTTCACCCGCGGTCGCGCGGGGCGCGGGCGCGGCTGCACGGATCTGAAGACGATCTATCACGTTTCCGGCCATTGGCGATGCCGCCGTTTGCGCGGCGCGGCCAGTATTGCCGGGTCTTGTCGGGGGAGCCCATGTCACGGCTCGTGATGAAATTCGGCGGCACCTCGGTCGCGGACCTGGAGCGCATCCGCAACGTGGCGGCGCGCGTCAAGGCCGAGGTCGAGGCGGGCCATCATGTCGCGGTCGTCGTCTCCGCCATGGCGGGCGTGACCAACCAGCTCGTGGCCTGGTGCCGCGAGGCGTGCCTGCTGCACGATGCGCGCGAGTACGACACGGTCGTCGCGACGGGGGAGCAGGTGACGGTCGGCCTGCTGGCCCTGACGCTGCAGGACATGGGCGTGCCCGCGCGGTCCTGGCTCGGCTGGCAGCTGCCGATCCGTACATCGTCGGTGCACGGTTCGGCGCGCATCCGTTCGATCGAGACCGAGGGCATCCTCAAGCGGTTCGAGATGGACGGCACGGTCGCCGTGGTCGCGGGCTTCCAAGGCGTGGCCGACGATGGGCGCATCACGACGCTGGGGCGCGGCGGCTCGGATACGAGCGCGGTGGCGCTTGCCGCGGCGCTCGAGGCGGAGCGGTGCGACATCTACACCGACGTGGACGGCGTCTATACGACCGACCCGCGGATCGTGCCCGCCGCCCGCAAGATCGAGAAGATCGCCTATGAGGAGATGCTGGAGCTGGCCTCGCAGGGCGCCAAGGTGCTCCAGACCCGCTCGGTCGAGCTTGCCTATGTGCACAAGGTGCGGGTGCAGGTCCGCTCCAGCTTTTCCGACGCGCCCGGAACGCTCGTTTGCGACGAGGATGAAATCGTGGAACAGGAAGTCGTCAGCGGCATCGCCTATTCGAAGGACGAGGCCAAGGTCACCCTCACCAACGTCGCCGACGTGCCCGGCGTCGCCGCCCGCATCTTCGGGCCGCTGGGCGACGCGGCGATCAATGTCGACATGATCGTGCAGAACGTGTCGGAGGACGGCGAGCGCACGGACATGACCTTCACCGTGCCGAAGTCGGAACTCGACCGTGCGCTCAACGTCGTGGAAAAGGCGCGGGACTCCATCGGGTTCGAGCGGATCATCAAGGACACCAACGTCGCCAAGGTCTCGGTCATCGGGATCGGCATGCGCTCGCACACCGGCGTCGCCAAGACCATGTTCGAGACGCTGGCGGCCAAGGGCATCAACATCCAGGTCATCTCCACGTCGGAAATCAAGATCAGTGTGCTGATCGCGGCGGAATACACCGAGCTTGCGGTGCGCGCCCTGCACACGGCCTATGGACTCGACGCGGCCTGAGGCGGCCTGCACGCGGGAATCGGGTAAGACTGTCCGGACGGTAGCCGGGGGATGGAAAGCGCGGTCATGATCGTGGCGATGCGACAGACGCGGGACAGGGACGCGACCTGATGCCGGAACGCGGCGCCACGGGTCCTCGCGTCCTGCTCCGGCGGCTGCGCGAGGTCATGGCGCAGCCGGCGGGCGCGCAGGTGCGCCTCGACCGCATCGTCAAGATCATCGCCGCCGACATGGTGGCGGAGGTCTGCTCGATCTACCTGAAGCGCCAGCCCCAGGTGCTGGAGCTTTTCGCGACCGAGGGCCTGAACCCCGACGCCGTCCACAAGACCACGATGCGCGTGGGCGAGGGTCTGATCGGCGACATCGCGGCCAATGCCGCCGCGCTCAATCTCGCCGACGCGCAGGCGAGCCCGAAGTTCGCCTACAAGCCGGAAACGGGGGAGGATCCCTACCAGTCGCTCATGGGCGTGCCGATCCTGCGCGACGGCCGCGTTCTGGGCGTGCTGGCCGTTCAGAACCAGACGCGGCGCCACTACACCGATGAGGAGGTCGAGGCGCTGGAGACCGTTGCCATGGTGGTGGCGGAGATGGTCACCGGCGACCTCATCGACCCGGCGGCGCTGAGTGGCGAGGAGGGCCGCACCGGCCCGCGGCTGCTGCACGGCCTCGCGCTCTGCGACGGCGTCGCCATCGGAACCGCAGTGCTGCACGAGCCGCGCGTCGAGGTGCACAGCCTGATCGCCGAGGATCCGGAGGCGGAGCGGATGCGCCTGCTGCGGGCCGTGGACGAGCTGCGCGCCTCGCTGGAGGAGCTGTTCGCCCGGGCCGAGCTTGGCGCCATGAAGGGCGAGCACCGGGAAATCCTCGAGACCTACCTGATGTTCGCCGAGGACAAGGGCTGGCTGCGCCGCATGACCGAGGCGGTCGAGCAGGGCCTGACCGCGGAAGCCGCGGCCGAGCGGGTGCACAACGAGACGCGCGCCCGCATGCTGCGCCAGACCGATCCTTACCTGCGCGAGCGGCTGCACGACCTCGACGACCTGACCAACCGGCTGTTGCGCAAGTTGGTGGGGGAGGAGACGGCGGCGGTCTACGCCCTGCCCGACGACGCGGTGGTGATCGCCCGCGCCATGGGACCCGCGGAACTCCTCGACTACCCGCGCGACAAGCTCGCGGGCGTCGTGCTGGAGGACGGTTCGCCGACGGCGCACGTGACGATCCTCGCCCGTGCGCTCGACATCCCCATGGTGGGCCGGGTCGGCGAGATGGCGGATCTGGTGCGCACCGGCGATCCGGTGATCGTCGACGGCGAGGCGGGCGAGATCCATCTGCGCCCCGCCCCGGACGTGCTGGAGGCGTTCCGCGCCAAGACCAAGCTGCGCGCCCAGCGCCGCGCCGCCTTCGCTCGCGCGCGTACGCTGCCGCCCGTGACCCGCGACGGGGTGCGCATCGCGCTCAACATGAACGCAGGCCTGCCCTTCGACCTTCCGCACCTGGCGGAAACGAATGCCGACGGCATCGGCCTTTTCCGGACCGAGCTGCAATACATGATCGGCAGCGAGATGCCGCGCCTCAACGCGCAATCGGCCTTCTACCGCGAGGTGCTGGAGACCGCAGGAGACAAGCCGGTCGTGTTCCGTACCCTGGACCTCGGCGGCGACAAGCTCCTGCCCTATGGCCGCCAGGTGCACGAGGACAATCCGGCGCTCGGCTGGCGGGCGATCCGCATGGCGCTCGACCGTCCGGCGCTGCTGCGCTACCAGATTCGCGCCTTGCTCGAGGCGGCGGGCGGCCGCGCCCTCTGGCTCATGTTCCCGATGGTCGCCGACGTGACGGAGTTCGACGCGGCGCGCGCCCTCGTCGACCACGAGCTTGGGCGCCTCGACCGCTTCGGCAAGCCGCGCCCCGCGGAGCTGAAGGTCGGCGCCATGCTGGAGGTGCCCTCGCTCGCCATGCGCATCCGCGCGATGGCGGGGCGGGCGGACTTCATCTCGGTCGGCTCCAACGACCTGCTGCAATTCTATTTCGCCGCCGACCGGGGCAATCCGCGCCTCGCGGGGCGGTACGAGCGGCTGTCGCCCGCGGCCCTCGGCCTGTTGCGCCATATCGTGAGCGAGGCGGGGGCCGCCGGTATTCCCGTCAGCCTGTGCGGCGAGATGGCGGGCCGCCCGCTGGAGGCGATGGCGCTCGTCGCCCTGGGGTTCCGCGCGCTCTCGATGCCTGCCGCGGCGATCGGTCCTGTGAAGCTCATGGTGCGCAGCCTTACGATTGCCACAGCGGAGCGGTTCCTTCTGGACAGGCTGGCATCTCCGGCGGCCAGCATCCGCCGGGAGCTGGAGGAATTCGCCTTCCACGAAGGCGTGATCGTATAAGCTGCGACCGACGCAAGGGCCCCTGTCGGGGTCGCTTGCGGGAACGGAGCCCGGAACGGTGAGCATGGACGACGAGATGGATCGGCTGGCTGAAGCGCCCGTGGCAGCGCTGGGCGAGACATTCCGCGCGGCGCGCCAGTCGCGCGGCGAGGATCTGGACGCGGTCGCCGGCAACCTGCGCATTCGCCGCTCGCTGCTGGCGGCGCTGGAGGACGGCAATTATGCCGAATTGCCGGGGCCGGCCTACACGGTCGGCTTCGTCAAGACCTATGCCACCTATCTGGGACTCGACGCGGGCGCAGCGGTCGCACGCTACAAGGAGGAAACCGACGGCCGGACGCAAAGCGCACTGGTCTTCAAGGAGCCGCCGGAACCCGCCCGCCTGCCCGGCCTCGGAACCATCGTCGCCGCACTCGTGGTCGGCGGCCTCGGCGCGGGCGCGTGGATGCTCTATGCGCGCGAGGGAGGCGACCTGCCGCGCATCGCGGACATTCCACCCCGCCTGATGGCCATGGTGAGGGGTGAGAGCGCGGCACCCGTCCCGCCTGCCGTGATGGGGGATGACGGCGCCGCCGCAACCGTCTCGCCGCCCGCGGCGGATCGGGCCGACGGCGACCGGCAGGCCGCGGCCCCCGCTGGAGGCACGGCAATTGCCGCGCCCGCCGCCCGGCAGACCTCAACCGCCGCTCCGGTCCTGCGGACGGCGCCGGCGGGCGATGGCGGCGTTCTGACCGCGGTGTTGCCGCGCTATGGCGTTGCCGAAGGCCGCATCGGGGCGGGCCCGCCGATGCCGGCGGAGCAGGCTGCGCCAGGCGAGCCCCCCGCGCAGCTGGCTGCCCCGGAGCAGGCACCCCCGCAGCCGTCGGCCGACCGCACCGCGCCGGACAGTGCTGCCGCCATGTCCGGGGAGACCGCTTCGGAACCTGCGCAGCAGGCCGCGGCGACGGATCCCGCGCAATCCGCACCGGTCGAGCGATCGGCGCAGACGCCGTCGGTCGAAAGAGGTCGCGAGGCGGCCGGCCCGGGCGCCGCACCCACGCCCGCTCCCGCGGAGCAGGATGGGCGCCCCGTGCCGCAGCCGGAGGTAACCGCGGAGATCGTCCGTCCGCAGGCCAACCCGGCGCGCGTGCAAGGCCAGGCCCAGGCCGCGCCCGGCGCGCAGACGGTCCGTGCACTTTCTGCCGGCGCGCCCGCCGCGCCGCCGCCGGTACCGGTCGCCCGGGCGTTGCCCACGGACACGGTCGTGCCGGCCACGGGCGCTGCGACGGTCACCGCCGCGACCGGTTCGGGTGCGCTGTCGCGGGCCGAGGACGTGACCGCCCCGCGCGCGGCCTCGCCCTCGCGTGTGACCGTGCGCGCGGTCGAGCGGTCCTGGGTGCAGATCCGCGACGGCGACGGCGATATCGTGTTCAGCCGCATCCTCAACGCAGGCGAGACCTACCGCGTGCCGGGCGAGGCGGGCCGCGCCAGCATGATCACCGGCAATGCGGGCGGCGTGGTTCTCGTGCTGGACGGCCAGCAACTGCCCGCACTCGGCGACGTTGGCGAAGTGCGCCGCAACATCCCGCTCAGCCCGGCGGCGCTGGCGGACTGGCAGCCCTAGCTGGTGCGAAGGCGTCTCCCCCGCCCCCTGTCGCAGGGGCGGCGGCGTCGCTATATTGCCGAAGGCGAAATGAGCGCCCGCGCGGGCGCTCCGGATACGGAACTGAGGGACGGTCAGGAGCAGGTTCGGTGAGCGTCAGACCCTATCGCGACATCCACCGGCGCAAGAGCCGCCAGATCATGGTCGGCAACGTTCCCGTGGGCGGGGACGCGCCGATCACGGTGCAGTCCATGACGAACACGATCACGGCGGATGCGGCCGCGACCATCGCGCAGGTCAAGGCGCTGGAGGACGCGGGCGCCGACATCGTGCGCGTCTCGTGCCCGGACCAGGCGTCGACGAAGGCGCTGAAGGAGATCGTGCGCGCCGCCCGCGTGCCGATCGTCGCCGACATCCATTTTCACTATCGCCGTGCGATCGAGGCGGCGGAGGCGGGCGCGGCCTGCCTGCGCATCAATCCGGGCAACATCGGCTCCGACGCCCGCGTGCGCGAGGTCGTGAACGCGGCCAAGGACCACGGCTGCTCCATGCGCATCGGCGTCAACGCGGGTTCGCTGGAACGCGACCTGCTGGAGAAGTACGGGGAACCCTGCCCCGAGGCGATGGTCGAAAGCGCGCTCGACCATGCAGCGATCCTGCTCGACCATGACTTCGACCAGTTCAAGATCAGCGTGAAGGCATCGGATGTCTTCCTCGCGGTTGCCGCCTACCAGCAGCTGGCGGACGCCTGCGACCATCCGCTGCACCTCGGCATCACCGAGGCAGGCGGCCTGATGAGCGGGACGGTGAAATCCTCCATCGGCCTTGGCATGTTGCTCTGGTCGGGCATCGGCGACACGATCCGCGTCTCGCTTTCCGCCGATCCGGTGGAGGAGATCCGCGTCGGTTACGAGATGCTGAAGTCCCTCGGTCTGCGGCGTCGCGGCGTGACCATCGTCTCCTGCCCGTCCTGCGCGCGCCAGGGCTTCGACGTCATCAAGACCGTCTCCATCCTTGAGGACCGGCTCGCCCACATCACCACGCCCATGACGCTGTCGATCATCGGCTGCGTCGTGAACGGCCCGGGCGAGGCGCGCGAGACCGACATCGGCTTCACGGGCGGGAATGGCGGCTCGGGCATGGTCTATCTCTCTGGCGTCGCCGACCACAAGATGGAGAACGCCCGCCTCGTCGACCACATCGTCGGCCTGGTCGAGAAGAAGGCCGCCGAGATCGAGGCCGCGCAGGCTCCTGCGGAAGCGACCGTGCCCGCATGATCCCGACCGGCACGCTGGCGCAGGTCGTCGACCGCTACGAGGAGCTTGAGGCGCTGCTGGCCGAAGGCCGCGCGGACGGCGGGGAGCTTGCGAAACTTTCCAAGGAATATGCGGACCTCGGCCCGGTGGTGGAGGCGGTTCGCGCCTGGGAGGCCGCGCGGCGCGAGGTTGCGGACCTGAAGGACATGGCCGCCGACCGCACCGCCGACGCCGCCATGCGCGAACTGGCCGAGGAGGAACTGGAAGGCGCGCGGGAGCGGTGCGAAGCGCTGGAGCATGCGCTGCTCGTCCAGCTTCTGCCGAAGGACGAGGACGACGCCCGCAACGCCATCCTTGAAATCCGCGCCGGCACGGGCGGGGAGGAGGCGGCGCTGTTCGCGGGCGACCTTCTGCGCATGTATTTGCGCTACGCCGAACTCAAGGGCTGGAGTACGGAGATTCTGGACGCGACCGAGAGCGACCTCGGCGGCTACCGCGAGGTGATCGTGCGCATCGCCGGGCGCGGCGTCTTTGCGCGGCTGAAGTTCGAATCGGGCGTGCACCGGGTGCAGCGCGTGCCTGTGACCGAGGCGGGGGGGCGCATTCACACCTCCGCCGCCACCGTCGCCGTGCTGCCGGAAGCCGAAGACGTCGACATCGACATCCGGCCGGAGGACATCCGCATCGACACCATGCGCGCTTCGGGCGCGGGCGGCCAGCACGTCAACAAGACCGAATCCGCGGTGCGCCTCACGCATCTGCCCACCGGTATCGTCGTCACCTCCAGCGAGAAATCGCAGCACCAGAACCGCGCCCGCGCCATGCAGGTTCTCAAGACCAGGCTCTACGACATGGAGCGGCAGAAGGCCGCGAGCGAGCGGGCCGCGGCGCGCAAGTCGCAGGTGGGCTCCGGCGACCGGTCGGAGCGGATCCGCACCTACAATTTCCCGCAAGGCCGCCTGACCGACCATCGCATCAACCTGACGCTCTACAAGCTCGACCGCATCGTCGCGGGCGACGATCTGGACGACGTGATCGGCCCGCTGATCGCGGAGGACGAGGCCGCGCGGCTTGCGGCGATGGGCGCCGATGCCGCCTGAGACCTGCCCTGCAAGCGTGGGCGGCGCGCTCGCCTGGGCACGCGCGAGGCTGGCCGGCGCTGGCGTCCCCGACGCGGCGCTCGACGCGCGCGTGCTGCTGCGCGGCGTGTCCGGCCTCGACGCCGCCGCCCTCATCGCTCGGCCCGAACAGACACTGAGTCCGACGGCCCTCGCCGCTTACGAGGAGGCGATTCGCCGCCGCGCAACGCGAGAGCCCGTGGCCCACATCCTCGGCGTGCGGGAGTTCTGGGGCCTGACGCTCGAGGTGAGCCCGGCGACCCTGATCCCCCGGCCGGATACGGAGACGCTGGTGGAGGCGGCGCTTGCCCGCGTACCGGACCGCCGGGCCCCGCTCCGCATCCTCGACCTCGGCACGGGAACGGGCGCCATCCTGCTTGCGTTGTTGCACGAGATGCCGCGGGCGGAAGGTCTCGGCACCGACGTGTCCGCGGATGCCGTGGGGCTCGCACGGCGCAATGCGGGCCGTCTCGGTCTCGGCGCGCGGGTTCGCTTCGCGGTCGCGGACTGGTTCGAGGGGCTCGACGGCACGTTCGACCTGATCGTTTCGAACCCGCCTTACATCGCGGGCGGAGACATTGCCGGGCTGGAACCGGATGTCGCGGCGCACGAACCTGCCTCCGCGCTCGACGGCGGTGTAGACGGGCTCGACGCCTACCGGCGAATCGCTCGCGCGGTGCGCTGCCATCTCGCGCCCGCGGGAACGCTGCTCGTCGAGATCGGACAGGGCCAAGCACTGGCCGTGACGGAGATTTTCGATGCAACGGGCCTTGAAACCGCCGGGATCATGGCCGATCTGGCTGGAATTGAGCGCGTTATCGCTGCGCGCGCGAAAAAAGAACTTGGAAACCCTTGCGTGCCAAGATAGTTTCCAAGCGTTCTCACATTGATTGGACGCGCCGGAACTAAAGGGGAGTACCGACCCATCGGTCGCACTCTCCCGGCGCAGGCGACATTGAGAACACCACCGAGGATAGCTTTGGCACGTGATCGCTGAGGTCGCCTCCGTATCCACGGCGGCAGGTGCCGCACGGACAAAACCAGAGAATTGGCAAGCTGACAGCATGAGGCAGGGGCAGAACGCGAAACGGTCGCGTGGACGCGGCCGCAGAGGCGGCGGACAGGGTTTTTCGCTCAACCGCGTCTTCGAGTCGAACGGACCCGACGTCAAGGTGCGCGGCACCGTGCAGCAGGTCTACGAGAAGTATCTCAACCTGTCGCGCGACGCGAACTCGGCGGGGGACCGCATCGCTGCGGAAACCTACATGCAGCACGCGGAGCATTATTTTCGCCTGATGTGTGCGATGCAGGCCCAATCGGGTCAGCCGCGCAACATGACGCAGGCGCCCGTGCAGGGCTATGAGCCGCAGCCGGAAATCGACACCACCCCGGGCGCGCAGGGCCGCGACGAGGAGGACGAGGGCGACGAGGACGAGACGGCCGGCGAGGCGCAGGTCGAGCGCCGGTCCGACCGTGATGCCGCCGCGCGCGAGGCAGCCGAGGAAAGTGCGCGGGTCGAGCAGACGCACCGGTCCGACGAGCGCGCGCCCGACGAACGTGCGAGCGATGGTGCGTCCGCCGATGCGGAAGACATGCCCGCCCCGCGCCGCCGCGGCCGCCCGCGCCGCCGTCCGGAGGGCGAGGGAGAAGGCCAGTCTGCGGCCGCCGCCGCGCCGGCCGAAGCGCCATCGCCCGCGGGTTCCGCCGGTGAGGGCGAGGCCCAGCCCAAGCGCCGCCGTGGCCGGCCGCGCAAGGTCCAGGCCGAGGCAAAGGAGCCTGTGTCCGCCGACAATTGAGCAGGCTGAAGGGCGCGCGCCCGCTTGCCGGCACGCATTCTGAGAAGGGGCCGCCTCCGCCGGGGCGGCCTCTTGTGTGTCTGAGGGGCAACACCCACATCCCCTGTTGTCACGGGAACGGTGCCCTCGCGGGCCGTTCCAATCTCAACGTGTCGGAGACCGCGTGTCCGGTTGCCGCTGCCGGGGCTGGATACGGGATCGCCTGAAAAAGGGGTCACACCATGGATTTCGAGAAATATACCGAGCGCGCACGGGGGTTCCTGCAGGCCGCGCAGACCATCGCCATGCGCGAGGGGCATCAGCGGCTGGTGCCGGAACATCTGCTGAAGGCGCTGCTCGACGACGAGGAAGGGCTTGCCGCGAACCTGATCGGCCGTGCGGGCGGCGACGCCAGGGCGGCGCTGAAGGCGGTCGAGATCGCGCTCGGCAAGCAGCCGCGCGTCGAGGGGCAGGGCGCGGGCCAGGTCTATCTCGCGCCGGAGACCGCGCGCCTGTTCGGCCAGGCGGAAGAGCTTGCGAAGAAGGCCGGCGATAGCTTCGTGACGGCGGAGCGCCTGCTGCTCGCGCTCGCCATGGCGCCCGAGGGCGACGCGGCAAAGATCCTGAAGCAGGCGGGCGTCACGCCGCAGGCGCTCAACGGCGCGATCAACGATATCCGCAAGGGCCGGACCGCCGACAGCGCGACCGCCGAGAACGCCTATGACGCGCTGAAGCGCTATGCCCGCGACCTGACCGAGGACGCGCGCGAAGGCAAGCTCGACCCCGTGATCGGCCGCGACGAGGAAATCCGCCGCACGGTGCAGGTCCTCTCGCGCCGGACCAAGAACAACCCCGTCCTGATCGGCGAGCCGGGCGTCGGCAAGACCGCCATCGTCGAGGGGCTTGCGCTGCGCATCGTCAATGGCGACGTGCCGGAGAGCCTGAAGAACAAGCGCCTGCTCGCGCTCGACATGGGGTCGCTGATCGCGGGCGCGAAATACCGCGGCGAGTTCGAGGAGCGGCTGAAGTCCGTGCTGCAGGAGGTGACCGCCGCGGAAGGCGAGATCGTCCTCTTCATCGACGAGATGCACACCCTCGTCGGCGCGGGCAAGGCGGACGGCGCGATGGACGCCTCCAACCTGCTGAAACCCGCGCTCGCGCGCGGCGAACTGCACTGCGTCGGCGCGACCACGCTCGACGAGTACCGCAAGCACGTCGAGAAGGACGCAGCCCTTGCCCGCCGCTTCCAGCCCGTCTTCGTGAGCGAGCCGACGGTGGAGGACACCATCTCCATCCTGCGCGGCCTGAAGGAAAAGTACGAGCTGCACCACGGCGTGCGCATCGCCGACAGCGCGACGGTCGCCGCCGCGACGCTCTCGGACCGCTACATCACCGACCGCTTCCTGCCCGACAAGGCCATCGACCTGATGGACGAGGCAGCGGCGCGCCTGCGCATGCAGGTCGACTCCAAGCCGGAGGCGCTGGACGAACTCGATCGCCGCATCATCCAGATGAAGATCGAGCGCGAGGCGCTGAAGAAGGAGAAGGACACCGCCTCCCAGGACCGGCTCGCCAAGCTCGAGAAGGAGCTTGCGGAACTTGAGCAGAAGTCCGCCGACATGACCGCCCGCTGGCAGGCGGAGAAGGACAAGCTCGGCGCCGGCCAGAAGCTCAAGGAAGAGCTGGAGCGGGCGCGCAACGAGCTGGAGCAGGCGCAGCGGCGCGGCGACCTCGCGCGCGCGGGCGAGCTTGCCTACGGCACGATCCCCGGGCTCGAGAAGCAGCTCAAGGAGGTCGAGGCCGAGGCCGGGAACGGCCAGGCGACCGCCATGGTCCGCGAGACCGTGACCGAGGACGAGATCGCCGCCGTCGTCTCCCGCTGGACCGGCATCCCCGTCGACAAGATGCTCGAAGGCGAGCGCGAGAAGCTCCTGCACATGGAGGAGAAGATCGCGACCCGCGTCGTCGGGCAGGACCGCGCGGTCAGGGCCGTCTCCAACGCCGTGCGCCGGGCACGCGCAGGGCTTCAGGATCCGAACCGGCCGATCGGCTCGTTCATGTTCCTCGGCCCCACCGGCGTCGGCAAGACCGAGCTGACGAAGGCGCTTGCGGCCTTCCTGTTCGACGACGAGCAGGCGATGGTTCGCGTCGACATGTCGGAATACATGGAGAAGCACTCCGTCGCCCGGCTGATCGGTGCGCCTCCCGGCTATGTCGGCTATGACGAGGGCGGCGCGCTCACCGAGGCCGTGCGCCGGCGTCCCTACCCGGTCGTGCTGTTCGACGAGATCGAGAAGGCGCACCCGGACGTGTTCAACGTGCTCCTCCAGGTGCTCGACGACGGGCGCCTGACGGACGGGCAGGGCCGCACGGTCGATTTCCGCAACACGCTGATCATCATGACCTCCAACCTGGGGGCGGAGTTCCTGGCGACAGGCGAGGAAGGCATCACGGCGGAGGCCCGCGAGCGCGTGATGGGTGCCGTGCGCTCCCATTTCAGGCCGGAGTTCCTGAACCGGCTCGACGAGATCATCCTCTTCGACCGGCTGGGCCGCGGCCAGATGTCGGGCATCGTCGACATCCAGCTTGCGCGCCTGGCGAAGCTGCTGGAGCCGCGCAAGATCGTGCTCGACCTCGACGAGGCGGCGCGGACCTGGCTGGCCGACGCGGGCTACGACCCGGTCTACGGCGCGCGTCCGCTGAAGCGGGTCATACAGCAGAGCCTGCAGAACCCGCTTGCCGAGATGATCCTCGCGGGCGAGGTGACAGACGGCCAGACCGTTTCCGTAACGGCGGGGCCGGACGGTCTCGTCCTCGGCGAAGGAAAGGTCGGTCGCGCCGACGATGCCGGGGAGGCGCCGGCGACCGTTCACTGACTGCATCGGTTGACCGTGAAGGCAGGCAGTCTGCCCGGCGAATGAAAAGGCCCTCCGCACCTACCGGCGTGGAGGGCCTCTTCGTTTCAGTGGGGCGTGCGGGGGCTTACCGGCTGCTTGTGCCGCGCGGTACGCCGTCCTCCGCCCTCGGCCTGTCGCCGGCCGCCTGCGGTCCCACGGCAGTCGCTGGGGCAGGGGGCGAGTTTGCCGCTGCCGGCGCAGTCGCGCGGGTGGGCGCGGCAGGGGCGGCGTCGGCCACCGCTTTCGTCGCGGCCGGCCCGGCAACCCGAAGTTCGTCTTCGATCTGACCGCGCTGGCGGTCGATCTCCGCGACGAGCGCCTTGAAGGCCTTCAGATCCTTGCCCGCCAGTTCGCGCCCGACCGGCACGCGCACCCCCATCGGGTTGACCTGCTTGCCGTTCATCAGGATCTCGTAGTGGAGGTGCGGGCCCGTTGACCGCCCTGTCGAGCCGACATAGCCGATGATCTGGCCCTGCCTGACCCGCGCGCCCCGGCTCATGCCCTTGGCGAAGCGGTGCATGTGGGCATAGGCCGTCGAGAACGTGCCGTTGTGCCGGATGCGGATGTAGTTGCCATAGCCGCCGTTCCGGCCAGCCATGTCGATGGTCCCGTCTCCCGCCGCCATGATCGGCGTGCCCGTCGGCGCGGCGAAATCGACGCCCTTGTGCATCTTGTTGTAGCCGAGGATCGGGTGCCGGCGCTTGCCGAAACCGGAGGAGAGCCGCGCCCCGTCGACCGGTGTGCGCATCAGCATGCGCTTCACCGAATAGCCGTCGCGCACGAAGTAATCGACACTGCCGTCCGATGGCACCTCGAAGCGGTAAAGCTCTTTCATCTTGCCGCCGAGGCGCAGTGCGGCGTAGCGCATCTCGCCGGCCTTCAGCGGCTGGCCCGCCGGATCGACCATGGTGTCGTAGAGCACCTCGAACGCATCGCCCGGCTGGATTTCCCGCTGGAAATCGACCGAGTAGGAAAAGGCGCGGATCAGTTCGACGATGATGTTGGCGGGAACCTTGGCGTCCTGTGCCGCCAGGTAGAGGCTGGAGTCGATCTCGGCCCCGGCCAGGCGCGGCAGGGCCGTCAGCTTGACGACATCCTCCCGCGCGGCATAGCTGCCGTCTCCGGTTCGCTCGACCACGACGGTGCGGTCCACGTCGGCGACGATCTCGAGCGCGTTCAGGTAGATCTGCTCGCCGGTGTTGCCGAGCGCCAGCTTGACTTCCTGGCCCGCCCGCAGCGCGCGCGGATTGTAGAGTGGGCGCAGGGCTTCGACCGCGTTGTGTGCCTCGACGCGGTCTGCACCCGCGCCGGTCAGAAGCTCGATCAGGGTATCGCCGGGCTGCAGCCGCACGACGGTCTCACCGGGTGCGCCCTCGTGATCCGCCGATGCAGGGCCT
>JAJLJT010000299.1:0-2515 GCA_033844555.1 Alphaproteobacteria bacterium
TTCCAGCCCCGTTCGGGCCGATGATCGCGCGCATTTCCCCGTGCGCGATCTCCAGCGAGAGGTCGTTGAGCGCCTTGAACCCGTCGAAGGAGACAGACACCCCGTCGAGGTAGAGCAGCGATGTCGTAAGCTGTCCGGTCATCGCCCTACTCCGCCGCCTGCGGGTCCGGGCGCGCGGCATGCGCCGCAGCCCCTTTCGCCCCGCCTCTTGCCGCGAGCCGTGCGCGCACCTGCTGCGCGAGGCCGAGCAGCCCCTTCGGCATGAACAGCGTCACCGCCACGAACAGGCCGCCCAGCGCGAACAGCCAGAACTCCGGAAACGCGCCGGTGAACCAGGTCTTGGCGTAGTTGACGAGCACCGCCCCGACGATGGGGCCGAGCAGCGTGCCCCGCCCGCCGACCGCGACCCAGATCACGATCTCGATGGAGTTGGCGGGTGCGAACTCGCTCGGATTGATGATGCCGACCTGCGGCACGTAGAGCGCGCCCGCAAGCCCCGCCAGCATCGCCGACAGCGTCCAGACGAAGAGCTTGTAGTGCTCCACCCGGTAGCCGAGGAAGCGCGTGCGGCTTTCCGCGTCGCGCACCGCGACCAGCACCTTGCCGAGCTTCGAGGTCACCACCAGCCGGCACACGAGGAGACCCGCCACCAGCGCCAGCGCCGAGGCCGCGAACAGCGCCGCCCGCGTCCCCGGCGCCTGGATCGGCGCGCCGAGGATGTCCTTGAAGTCGGTGAGGCCGTTGTTGCCCCCGAAACCCATGTCGTTGCGGAAGAAGGCGAGCAGGAGCGCGAACGTCATCGCCTGCGTGATGATCGAGAGATAGACCCCCGTCACCCGGCTGCGGAACGCGAACCAGCCGAACAGGAACGCCAGCGCCCCCGGCACCGCCAGCACCATCAGCATGGCGAACCAGAACTCGTCGAAGCCGTACCAGTACCAGGGCAGCTCCTTCCAGTTGAGGAACACCATGAAGTCCGGCAAATCCGGGTTGCCATAGACCCCGCGCCCGCCGATCTGGCGCATCAGGTACATGCCCATCGCATAGCCGCCGAGCGCGAAGAACGCCCCGTGCCCCAGCGACAGGATCCCGCAATAGCCCCAGACCAGATCGACCGACAGCGCCAGCAGCGCATAGGTCAGGTACTTGCCGAACAGCGGCACCAGATGGTCGGGGACGTGCAGCGGGCTCGACGGCGGCACCCACAGGTTCAGCACCGGCACCGCGACCGCGATCGCCAGCAGCACCGCGACCAGCACCCATGCGCGGTCGCCGAGCAGGCGTGTTGCAAGCGGGCCCATCATGCCTCCACCGCCCGGCCCTTGAGGGCGAAGAGGCCCCGCGGACGCTTCTGGATGAACAGGATGATGAGGACGAGGACGAGGATCTTGCCCAGCACCGCGCCCGCGTAGGGTTCGAGGAACTTGTTGGCGATGCCGAGCGTGAAGGCCCCGACCAGCGTGCCCCACAGGTTCCCCACCCCGCCGAACACCACGACCATGAAGCTGTCGATGATGTAGCCCTGGCCGAGGTTGGGGCTCACATTGTCGATCTGGCTCAGCGCCACGCCCGCCATGCCCGCGATACCGGAGCCGAGCCCGAAGGTCATGGCGTCCACCCAGGGCGTGCGGATGCCCATGGAGCCCGCCATGCGCCGGTTCTGCGTCACCGCGCGCAGGCGCAGGCCGAAGCTCGTGTAGCGCAGCACGCCCACCAGTACGGCGAACACGAGGATCGCGAAGATCACGATGTAGAGCCGGTTCCAGGTGATCGCGAGGCCCCAAAGCTCGAACGTCCCCGACATCCAGGAGGGCGCGCCGACCTGCCGATTGGAAGCGCCGAAGATCGACCGGACCGCCTGCTGGATGATGAGCGACAGCCCCCAGGTCGCCAGCAGCGTCTCCAGCGGGCGCCCGTACAGGAAGCGGATCACGCCCCGTTCGATGGCGACGCCGACCGCGCCCGCGACGAGGAAGGCGAGCGGGATCGCGATCAGGACCGAGGCGTCAAACAGGCCAGGCGCGTGGGTGCGGATCACCTCCTGCACCACGAAGGTCGTGTAGGCCCCGATCATCACCATTTCGCCATGCGCCATGTTGATGACGCCCATCACGCCGAACGTGATGGCGAGGCCGATGGCCGCCAGAAGCAGGACCGAACCGAGCGACACCCCGTACCAGACGTTCTGTGCGGCATCGCGGATGGCGAGCGTCCGCTCGATGGAGACGATGCCCGCCCTTGCGGCGTCGGCAAGCGGCCCCTCGCTGCGGGCCGCGACCTGGTTGAGGATGGCGAGCGCGTCGCGGTTGCCGCGCGCCGCAACCGTCTCCACCGCCTCGCTCTGCGCCGCCTCGTCAGCCCCGCTCGCCGGGTCGAGGATCGCGGCGGCGCGCGCCTGCGCCATCGTTTCCCGGATTCCGGCGACGGTCTCGTTCGCGATTGCCGCGTCCAGCGCCTCGATCATCGTCGGGTCGGGCCGGGCGAGCAGGGTGCCCGCGGCCTCCGCCCGCGTCGC
>JAJLJT010000300.1:0-7798 GCA_033844555.1 Alphaproteobacteria bacterium
TTTCAGCCCGCATTGTATACAAACTACGACTTTGGGGTGATGCCTGATGCGAGATGACGCAACCCGGCTGCAGGATCCGCAGGCGCCGTCCGACACGGCGGGTCGCGGGCGGCCTGCGTGGTCGCTGGGCGTTGCGGAGGCCTCGCGGCGGATCGCGGCGGGAGACCTGACCCCGGCGGAGCTTGTGGACTCGGTTCTGGCCCGGATCGGGGCGGTGGACGGCGCGGTCCGAAGCTACATCCGCGTCATGGCGGATGAGGCGCGCGCGGCGGCTGCGGAGGCGACGGCAGACATCGCCGCCGGGCGGTGGCGCGGGCCGCTGCACGGCATTCCCTTCGGCGTGAAGGACAACTACGACGTGGCGGGCTTACCCGCGACGGCCGCCAGCCATGCGCGCCTCGGCCGCGTTCCGGCGCGCGATGCGGCGCTCGTGACCGCGCTGAAGGAGGCGGGCGCGGTCCTCCTCGGCAAGCTTGCAACGTGGGAGTACGGGACGGGGAACGGCGGCGAATACTTCGACCTGCCGTTCCCGCCCGCGCGCAATCCGTGGGACCTGTCGCGTTTCACGGGCGGGTCGTCGACGGGTGCGGGCGCATCGGTCGCTGCCGGAACGGCGCCGTTCGCGCTCGGCTCCGACACCACCGGGTCCGTGCGTCTGCCCGCGGGCGGCACGGGCATGACCGGGATCATTCCGACGCCGGGGCTGCTCAGCCTCGAGGGCATCCTGCCCAACTGCTATTCGCTGGACGTGCCGGGTCCGATCTGCCGGACGGCGGAGGATACCGCGCTCGTGCTCGACGCGCTTGCACCCGGCAGAGGGTTCGCGCGGGACGCGGGGCAGGGGATCGCCGGCTTGCGGATTGCCGTGGTGCGCGACCAGGGGCCGGGGTTCCCTGCGCCCGACGCGCCCATGGCGGCGGCCTTCGAGATGGCGCTGCGGGTGCTCGCCGATCTTGGCGCCGTTATCGAGGAGGTGCGGCTGCCGGTCCCGGCGGCCGAGTGCCTCGCCATCACGCAGATGATCGGTCCGTCGGAGTCCGCGGCGATCCACGAGGCGGAACTGCGCGCGCAGCCGGGCGACCTGGGGCGCGCGCTGCGCGACAAGCTGCTGGCGGGCTCGTCGGTGCGGGCGGTCGACTACATCCAGGCGCTGCGCCGCCGGACAGAGGTCGCGTACGCCATCGACGCGCTGATGGCGCGGTTCGACGCGCTCGTGACTTATGGCACGCTGCATCTGCCGCCGCGGATCGGCGTCGAGCCGGAGATGACCGCCTACACGCTGGAGACGATGCTCGCGCCCTTCAACCTGTCGGCGAGCCCCGCGCTGGTCCAGTGCACGGGTTTCACGGCGGACGGGCTGCCGACGCATTGGCAGATCGTGGCGAACCGCGGCGACGAGGCTGCGGCGCTGAGGGTGGCTGCGGCCTACGAGCGCGCAACCCGCTGGGGCGACCGCTGGCCGGAGATCCCGCGCGAGGCGCCGCCGGCGCCGCCGGTCGCGGCGCCCGAAAGGACGGTGCCGTCGGCCGGGTTCCGGGAACGGGCCGCGCGCATGGGGCTCGGCCATCTCGCCGATGTGGACATGGCGCGGCTGGAAGAGCTTGAGGAACGCGCCGTCGGGCGCGGGGCGGCGCTGCCCCGGCCAGGCGCGAAGGAGGTTCAGCCCGCGTTCGGGCTGCAACGGCCCCCGGCTTGAGGGGCGCAGACACAAGATGGCGGCATACCGCGCCCGCAAGGTGTGCCGACATGCGCGGCGAACCGGATTGCATACCGGTTCCCAACAGGGAGTAGGCGGGCAAGCAGCAGTCTGGCCGAGGTTCGGGATGCGTCCCCGGACACGACGCCGGCAACGGGAACGCGTCCAACGGGACGAATTGGGGAGACATCATGTCTGAACACGACAAACCGCGCGGGCTGTCGACGAACCGCCGTCGATTCCTGCAACTCACCGGCGCGGCGGGCCTCGGCCTCGCGGTGCCCTTCAACCTCGCCAACGTCCGGCTGGCGCACGCCGCGGGCGGCCAGCTTCGCGTGCGGATCGGTTCGGACATCTCGATCCTCGACCCGGCGCTGATCTTCCAGATCGAGAACCAGACGGTCGCGGGCCATGTCTACAACGGTCTCGTGAAGTACGACCAGGCGACCAACGCGATCGTGCCCGACCTTGCCAGGGAATGGGAGGTGTCGGAGGACGGCAAGACCTACACCTTCCACCTGCACGAGGGCGTCAACTTCCACAAGGGCTATGGCGCGCTGAAGGCGTCGGACGTGAAGTTCTCGTTCGACCGGGTCCGCGCCGAGGCGACCGGCAGCCGCTACAAGGGGCAGTTCTCGTCCATCGAGAATGTCGCGGCCCCGGACGACAAGACCGTCGTGATCACGCTCAAGGGCGCCAACTCCGGCTTCCTGCACAAGGTCTGCGCCTTCAACCAGGGCTGGATCGTCAGCGAGAAGGCCGTGACCGAGAAGGGCGAGGGCTACAAGCTCGACCCCATCGGCACCGGACCCTTCATGTTCGACAGCTGGACGGCCGGGTCGTCGGTGCGCATGGTCGCCAACCCCGACTATTTCGAGGGCGCCCCCAAGGTCGACGAGGTCGTCCTGCGCATCATCAAGGACGAGACGGCGTCGGCCATCGCGCTGGAGAACGGCGAGATCGACATCGCCTTCGCGATCCAGCAGCCGGAGGTCATCGACCGCCTGCGCTCGGCCAATGGCGTGACGATGCTGAGCCGCGAGGCGAACAACACCGTCAACCTGGTGCTCAACACCACGATCAAGCCGATGGACGACGTGAGGGTGCGCCGCGCGATCATCCACGCGCTCAACCGCAAGGGCCTGATCGACGGCTTCTTCAAGGGCACGAAGGCCGAGGCCTACAGCGTGCTCACGCCGACGTTCCAGGAGTACACGGAGAACGTGCCCAAGTACGACTACGACCCCGACAAGGCGCGCGCGCTGCTCAAGGAAGCGGGGGCGGAAGGCTTCGAGTTCGAGATCGTCACCGTGGCGCTCAACCCTTACGACAAGTTCCCGGTGCCGATGGCGGACGACCTGAACGCGGTCGGGATCAACACCAAGATCACGGTTCTGGAACGGGGCGCCTATGTGCAGGCCCGCGCGAGCGGCCGGGTGAAGAGCTGCATCACCGCCGTGGTGGGGCCGCCGGATCCGGATTCCCCCCTCGTCACCCTGTTCTCGACGGCGTCCTTCCCGCCGGGGCTGAACACCTCGCAGTACGGCGAGGTGGACGACCTGCTCGATGCGGCCTCCGCCGAGCAGGACCTGGAGAAGCGCAAGGCGCTTTACGAGGACATCGTCCAGAAGACGATGGAGGACGTTCCCGTGGTGCCGATCTTCGCCGACCGCCTGTTCATGGCGCACAGCGACAAGGTCCAGGGCCTCGTGCAGAACTCGCTCTTCACGGTCAACACCTATTCGGTCTCTCTGACGGGGTGATGCGTCCGTGACCTACTATCTGAGCCGGACCCTGCTGCAACTCGCAGTGACGATCTTCGGGATCGTGACGGTCGCCTTCTTCCTGATGCGGGCGATCCCGGGCGATCCCGCCCTCTACATGCTGGGCGACTTCGCGACGGAGGCGTCGCTGCAGGCGCTCAGGGCCCGGCTCGGCCTCGACCTCCCGGTGTGGGAGCAATATCTGCTGTTCGTTGAACGTGCGCTGACTGGCGATCTCGGCCGGTCGGTCGTGACCGGCCAACCCGCGCTCAAGGAGATGCTGGCGGCCTTGCCCTGGTCGCTGTCGCTGGCGGTCGCCGGGCTGCTGGTGGCGGTCGTGATCGGCGTGCCGCTCGGCATCCTCTCGGCGATCAAGCGGGGCACATGGGTGGACGTGACGATCATGTTCATCGCGCTGCTTGGCATCTCCTTCCCGGTGTTCTGGGTCGGACTTGCGGCGATCCTGATCTTTTCCCATCAGATGGGGCTGTTTCCGGCGCTGGGGGCGAGCACGCAGCCGGGCTTCTGGGTGCAGGCGCATCATCTCGTGCTGCCCGCGCTTGTGCTGGGTCTTTCCGTGGCGGCCTATATCGCGCGCCTGACCCGCAGCGCCATGCTGGAGGTGCTGGGACAGGACTATATCCGCGTGGCCCGCGCCATGGGCGTGCCGGAGAAGCGCATCTTCTTCCGCCTCGCACTGCGCAATGCGCTCATTCCCATTCTCGCGGTGGTGGGGGTGACCTTCGCCTGGTCGCTCGGCAACGCGATCCTCGTCGAGGTGGTGTTCAGCCGTCCGGGCCTCGGCTCCACCGTCCTCAAGGCGATCCTCGCGCGCGACTATCAGCTCGTCCAGGCGGGCGTGCTGATCCTCGCGGCGGGCGTCGTCCTCATCAATGTCACGCTGGACCTGCTCTATGGCGTGATCGACCCGCGCGTGAGGCAAGGCTGATGACCGATGTCGCGACCGATACCGCTTTCGACGGCGATGCGCTGCGCGACCGCGAGGGCGCCCGCCGCCGGCGGCGCCAGGCGGTCCGCCGCTACCTGACGCACCCGGCGTTCATGATCGGCGGCACGGTGCTGATCCTGCTGGGGCTGGTGGCGATCTTCGCGCCGTGGATCGCACCGAACTCTCCGCTCAAGACCAACATGAGCCTCATCCTCGCGGGGCCGTCGTGGGAGTATCCGCTGGGCACCGACCAGTACGGGCGCTGCGTGCTCTCCCGCCTCATCTTCGGCACGCGCATCTCGCTGCAGGTGGCGTTCTGGGTGGTGACGATCTCGCTGACGCTCGGCACCTTCATCGGTGCGCTCGCGGGCTATATCGGCGGATGGATCGAGCGCGCGATCGTGGTGGTCATCGACATCGTGCTGGCGTTTCCGGGCTTCCTGCTGGCGCTGGCGCTGGTGGCGGCGCAGGGCTCCTCGCTGCAATCGGTCATCATCGCGGTGGCCATCGCCTACACGCCGCGGGTGGCGACCGTGATGCGCTCGGTCGTGCTGACGATCCGGCCGCGCCCCTTCATCGAGGCGTCGCACGCCATCGGCCTGGGGCACCTGCGCATCCTCCTGCGCCACGTCGTCCCGAACGCCATGGCGCCGGTGATCGTCGTGGCGACGGTCAGCGCCGCGACCGCGATCCTTGCCGAGGCGGGGCTGAGCTTCCTCGGCCTCGGCGTGCAGCCCCCGACGCCGACCTGGGGCAGCGTGATCGCCGACGGGCAGGCGGTCATCACGACGAACCCGTCGATCTCCATTTCGGCGGGCCTGTGCATCGCGGTGACGGTGATCGCGCTCAACCTGCTGGGCGACGGCCTGCGCGACACGCTGGACCCGCAGATGCGGCGCCAGACCGGCGCGAAGATGCTGTGAGGGGGCGCGGATCATGACAGCACGCAACGTCATCCCCGGCCCGTTTCCGGCCGCCGCACGGCCCCGCGAGGAGGCGCGCCCGGGTCCGCGCCCCGACCCGCGCGCCGGGGTCGAACCGACGCTCGACCTGCGCGGCGTCACCACGCGCTTCCCCGGGGAGGACGGCCCGATCACCATCGTCGACGACGTGAGCCTGTCGGTGCGCCCCGGCGAGACGCTCGCCGTCGTGGGCGAGAGCGGCTCCGGCAAGACCATGACCTTCCTGTCGGCCATCGGCCTCCTGCCGCCGCCGGGAAAGGTGGTGTCGGGACAGGTGCTGCTCGACGGCACCGATCTGCTCACGCTCTCGACGGAGGAGTTGCGCAGGCACCGCGGCAGCGGCATTTCCATGGTGTTCCAGGATCCGCTGACGGGCCTCAATCCGGTCTTCACCATCGGCGACCAGATCGCCGAGGTGCTGCGCGCCCACAAGCCCATGAGCCGGTCGGAGGCGCGCCGCCGCGCCGTGGAGCTTCTGGACCGCGTCCACATCCCCGACCCGACGCGGCGGGTGGACGACTTCCCGCACCAGCTTTCGGGCGGCATGCGCCAGCGCGTGCTGATCGCCATGGCCATCGCGCTGGAGCCGCGCGTGCTGATCGCGGACGAGCCGACCACCGCGCTCGACGTGACCGTGCAGGCGCAGGTTCTGGAGTTGCTGGCCGAACTGCGCGACGAGGCGGGCATGGCGATGGTGCTCATCACCCACGACCTCGGCCTCGTTGCGCGCCATGCCGACAGGGTTGCCGTGATGTACGCCGGCCGCGTGGTCGAGCGGGGGCCCATCGAGGCGGTCTTCGACGACACCGCCCATCCCTATACCGTGTCGTTGTTCGAGAGCGTGCCGCATCTCGACTCCGACAGTGCCGCCGATCTGAGGCCGATCGAGGGGCAGCCGCCCAACCCGGCGTTCCTGCCCGCGGGTTGCGCGTTCGAGGCGCGGTGTTTCCTCGGCCGGGGGCGGGAGGACTGCCTGTCCCGGCGTCCGGCGCTCGGCGCGGCCGGCAGCGGCGGGCACGAGGCCGCCTGCCACCACGCCGCGGAACTGCGCAAGGGGGAGGGGCGGCCATGACGATGCATCCCGGAACGCCCGCGGCGGACGACACGCTGCTTCAGGTGCGCGGACTGACCAAGACATTCGGCGGGCGCTCCCTGCTGCCGGGCAAGGCCAAGCCGGTCGTGCGCGCGGTCGACGGCATCGACTTCCATATCCGGCGCGGCGAGACGTTCGGCGTCGTGGGCGAGACGGGGTCGGGCAAGAGCACGCTCGGCCGCGTGGTGTTGCGCCTGCTCGACCCGACCGATGGGCAGATCCTGTTCGACGGCCAGGACATCACGACGATGCCACGGTCGCGCGTGCGGGCCTTGCGCCGCGACATGCAGATGGTCTTCCAGGACCCTTACGGGTCGCTGGACCCGCGCATGAAGGTCGGCCAGATCATAGCCGAGCCGATGCGCGTGCACGGGCTCGCAAGGGGCAATCTCGCCGCGCGCACGGCGGAGATCATGCGCCAGGTGGGCCTCGCGCCGCATATGGCGGACCGCTACCCGCACGAGTTCTCCGGCGGCCAGCGCCAGCGCATCGGCATCGCCCGTGCCATGGCGCTCGACCCCAAGCTGCTGGTGCTGGACGAGCCCGTCTCCGCGCTCGACGTGTCGATCCAGGCGCAGATCCTGAACCTGCTGCGCGACATCCAGCGGCAGAGCGGGGTTGCCTATCTCTTCATCGCGCACGACCTGGCCGTGGTGCGCCACATCTCCGACCGGATCGCGGTGATGTACCTCGGCCGCGTGGTCGAGATGGCGACGCGCGACAAGCTCTACGCGAACCCGCGCCATCCCTATACGGCGGCGCTGCTGAGCGCGGTTCCGATCCCCAATCTTTCGAAGGAGCGCGCGCGGCGCCGGATCCCGCTGCATGGCGAGATCGGCTCGGCGACCGCGATGCCTTCGGGCTGCCGCTTCCATCCGCGCTGCTTCAAGGCGCGTCTCGTGGCGCAGCGGGGCGGGGTCGAGACGGCCGCCGCCAAGGACGGAACGGTCCTGCCCGCGCCATGCGTGCGCACCGACCCGGCCCTCGCACAGGACAGCGAGGGCCAGATGGTGGCGTGTCACTTCCCGCTCGAGGGGGCGGAGGCCGCCCAGGCCACGCCAGCCGCCCCTGTCCGCACATCAGGAGATCCCGCATGACCCAATCGCGCGAGAGCAATTACGCCGGCGTGTTCGACAATCGCCTCGGCTGGGGCAAGAAGCCCGCAGTGCTCGTCATCGATTTCACCTATGGCTACACGACGCCCGGATCCCCGCTCTATGCCGAGGGCGTGGTGAACGCCGTGGAGGCGAGCGTCGGCCTGCTCGACGCTGCGCGCGCGGCCGGCGTGCCGATCATCTACACCAAGGTGATGTACCACCCCTCCGGCATGGACGG
>JAJLJT010000301.1:0-4754 GCA_033844555.1 Alphaproteobacteria bacterium
GGCCGAGCGCAAGATGGAGCGGCAGCTTATCCGGGACTACGAGAAGCTGGTCGCCGACATCCTCGGCGCGCTCGACGCCCGCACCCATGCGACCGCCGTCGCGCTGGCCCGCCTGCCGCAGCAGATCCGCGGCTTCGGGCACGTGAAGGAGGCTGCGCTGGAGCGCGTGCGCGCGGAGGAGGCAAAGCTGCGCGCCCGGCTGACCGAACGCACACCCGATCCGGCCTCGATGGCCGAGGCGGCCGAGTAGGCGCAACGTCCCTTTTTGGCACGACCTGCGACGCGTCTGCGGGATTTTTTTGCTTCCACCTCGCAAGAGCCTAGGTTAATGTCCAATTTAGGGACAGTTTTCCCTGTGTCTTGTAAGGGTAGAGCTCAATGGTCGGTTTTCACGTAAACAGCTACGGTGCTGGTGGGAACGCGGTCGGGCACTCGCATGGTGGTGGGTTTTCCGGCGCGAACGATTTCCAGAGTTACATGAGTGCATTCGGTGCAGGCGGTCATGGGGGTGCAGGCCATTCCCATGGCGGTGCTGGACATAGCCATGGCGGGCCAGGCGCAGGCTTCGCGGGCGCCGGGTTCGGAGGTGCGGATGCCTGCGGGCCCGCAGGCTGCGGACCTGCCGGGATGATGGGGTCGAACGACCCTACCGCCACGCAGGCGAACGCGCTGGGCGTCTTCAACGTTCAGGGCGAACGCGCAGGCGAAATCGCGAATTCGCTCGAACAGGCCTATCTCGCGGATCCGGAATTCGCGGCCTATGTCGATCAGGCGGCAGCACAGGGCCGGACGATCGAGGTCGAGACGGGAACCGGGATCGGCGGCAGCCGGGCGCTGGTCGACGGCTCGAAGATGTTCGTCGACTTCGCGGACGAGAACAGGACCTATGCGTCGGCCGAAGGGGCGGCCCCCTTCACCGCGGCGCGGATCGCGGTCCACGAGGCCTGGCATACGCTGACCGGCATCGGCCATAACGGCGCGGGCCAGATGGACCCGATCCTGGCGATGACGAACAGGACCGCGGATCTCGCGTTCGGCGACATGCCGGACCGGATCTACTACTAGGAGCGCAAGGCCTCCGCGCAACTCGCCTTCCGGTTTATTCTTTGTTTGCAGTTTCGCCCGACACTGCATCTGAAGAAGTAGGTCGGACGGGTCGCGTGGAGGCCTGATGTTGCGTTCTTGGGGAATCCTGCGGGAAGACCGCGAGGCGGCCCGGCATGCCAGGCAGGCAGCCGCAGCCGCCTTCGGCGGTGTCCTCGGCTGCCTGTTGCTGCCGCTGGGTCCGCTGTCCGTCCTGATCCTGGTCCCGGCGGCCGCCGCCGCGGCGGGGTTCGCGCTTGCCCGCCGCAAGCGTGCGCAGGTCACGCCGGGCGCGATCTTCGAGACCGCGGCGGAACGCACCGACGATCCCCTGTCGGCGGAGGAATTGCGCCTGTTGGCCGAGCGCTGCAATGCCGAGCCGGACGTGCTGACGGTCTGGTACCAGCAGATGATGGAACGCTTCCGCACCGAGGTGGAATCGCGCGAGGCCGCGATTGCCGCCGCACGCGACGCGCAAAAGGCGGCGGAACGCGCCAACCTCGCCCGCGCGCAATTTCTCACGAACATGAGCCACGAGTTGCGCACGCCGCTGAACGCGGTGATCGGCATGTCCGACGTGATGCGGCGGCAGACCTTCGGTCCGCTCGGACACCCCAACTATGGCGAGTACGCCGCCCACATCCAGGAGAGCGGCCGCTATCTGCTCGGCATGATCGACGACATCCTGACCCTCACGGAATGCGATGTGCGCGAGGACGCGATTGTCGCAGAACGCGCCGATCCGCTGGAAATCGTCCGGGCCGCCGCCGCGCAGGTGCGCGGGGCCGCCGCTGCGGGCTGCGTTCATGTGTCCGTGAAGGCGGCGCCAAACCTTCCGGCAGACATCGTGGCCGATACCCGCCGCCTGCAACGCGCGATCTGGCACCTGCTTGCCAATGCCGTCGCGTTCACGCCGCCCGGTGGCAAGGTCGGCGTATATTGCACGGTCACGGAGGACGGACGCCTCGCCATCTGCATTCGCGACAATGGGCGCGGCATGGACGCGACCCAGATCGAGGCGGCGCGGTCCATCCTCACCCAGGGAGACGAAAGCTGGACGAAGCGGCACGGCGGCACCGGGATCGGAATTCCGTTCGCGCGGCGGATCGCCGAGTTGCACCGCGGGCGGCTGCGCATCGACAGCACCCCCGGCAAGGGGACCATCGCCAGCATCATCCTGCCGGTCCATCCGGCGGACGCGGCGCGGCGCCCGCTCAGCCTGGTCGCCTCGCGGCCGGCACCCGCGCCTGCGCAGCGCCAGCCCCAGACCTGCGCCGCTTGACAGGACGCCCCCGGCGTCTGCCAGCCATGCCGGACCTTCGTCTGGGTTTTCGCAAGGCTCCTGCCCCGCTAAAACCCTAGACAAAGGCAAAGCAGAACGGCGGCCGCGTTCGGCCGGCAAGGGAGGCGAGGCATGGCCAAGGGCGATTACGAGCGGGTATGGCGGGAGTCGATCGAGCAGCCGGAGGCCTTCTGGGCCAAGGCCGCCGCCGACATCGACTGGTTCCGGCCGTGGGACACCGTGTGCGACACCAGCGAGGCCCCCACCACGCGCTGGTTCGTCGGCGGCGAGATGAACACCTGCTGGAACTGCCTCGACCGCCATGTCGAGGCGGGCCGCGGCGCACAGGCCGCGATCGTCCACGACAGCCCCGTCACGCAGTCCAAGCGCACGCTGACCTATGACGAACTGCTCGACATGACGTCGCGGCTCGCCGGCGTGCTGAAGGGCCTCGGCGTCGCCAAGGGCGACCGCGTCGTGATCTACATGCCGATGGTGCCGGAGGCCGTGGCCGCCGCCCTTGCCTGCGCCCGCCTCGGCGCGATCCACTCCATCGTGTTCGGCGGCTTCGCGGCGAACGAGCTTGCCGTGCGTATCGACGATTCGGCGGCGAAGGTGGTGGTCTCCGCGTCCTGCGGGATCGAGCCGACGCGCGTCGTGGAATACAAGCCCCTGCTCGACAAGGCCATCGAACTGGCGAAGCACAAGCCCGAGGCCTGCATCATCCTGCAGCGCCCGCAGGTCGCTGCGGCCATGACGGAGGGCCGCGACATCGACTGGGACGAGGCGCTGGCGGGTGCCGAGCCCGCGCCTTGCGTGCCGGTGAAGTCGGAAGATCCGCTCTATGTGCTCTACACCTCCGGCACGACCGGCCAGCCCAAGGGCATCGTGCGCGACAATGGCGGGCATGCGGTGGCGCTCAAATACTCCATGCTCGCTGTCTATGGGGTGGAGCCGGGAGAGGTCTACTGGGCCGCCTCCGACATCGGCTGGGTCGTCGGCCACTCCTACATCATCTACGGGCCGCTGCTGCACGGCTGCACCAGCATCATGTACGAGGGCAAGCCCGTCGGCACGCCCGACGCGGGCGCCTTCTGGCGCGTGTGCGCCGAACACGGCGTCTCCGTCATGTTCACCGCGCCGACCGCGATCCGCGGCATCCGCCAGCAGGACCCGGACGGCAAGGAACTGGCGAAGTACGACCTTTCGAAGCTGCGCACCTTCTTCCTCGCAGGCGAGCGGTGCGATCCCAACACGCTCGAATGGTGCCAGGAGAAGCTGCAGATCCCGGTGATCGACCATTGGTGGCAGACAGAGACCGGCTGGTCCATCGCTGCGAACTGCATGGGAATCGAGGAATTGCCGGTGAAGCCTGGCTCGCCCACCCGCCCCGCCCCCGGCTGGGATATCCGCGTGCTGGGCGAGGACGGGCATGAGGTGCCGCGCGGCACCATCGGCGCGATCTGCGCGAAGCTGCCGCTGCCGCCCGCCGCCTTCCCGACGCTGTGGAACGCGCGCGACCGCTACGTGTCCGCCTATTTCTCGCACTTCCCCGGCTATTACGAGACGGGCGACGCCGGGATCATGGACGCGGACGGCTACATCCACGTCATGGCGCGCACCGACGACGTGATCAATGTCGCAGGGCACCGCCTGTCGACCGGCGGCATGGAGGAGGTGCTGGCCCAGCACCCGGACGTCGCCGAATGCGCCGTGGTGGGCGCCGCCGACCGGATGAAGGGCCAGGTGCCGGTGGGCTTCGTCGTGCTGAAGGCCGGGACGAACACGCCGCCGGAGACGGTCACGACGGAGTGCGTGGCCCTGGTGCGCGAGAAGATCGGCCCCGTCGCCGCCTTCAAGACCTGCGCGGTCGTGAACCGCCTGCCCAAGACGCGGTCGGGCAAGATCCTGCGCGCGACGATCCAGAAGATCGCCGACGGGTCGGAGTGGAAGATGCCCGCCACCATCGAGGACCCCGCCGTCCTCGACGAGATCGGCGAAACGCTGAAGGACCTGGGATACGGGGGGTAGCGGCGGCCTCCCGTCTTGACGGACGCGGGCGGGGATGCACATGCTCCCCGCCCGTTTTGACGCGCACCCGGGAGCGACGCCCATGCCCGCAGACTTCGGCCCCGAAAGCCCGCTTCCCGCCCAGCCGACCGCGTCGGACGCGACTATCGCCGCGGTCGTGGACGCGCTCGCCTTCAACGACAAGGGCCTGATCCCCGCCATCGCGCAGGATGCCGGCACCGGCGAGGTGCTGATGATGGCCTGGATGAACGCGGAAGCGATCGCGGAGACGCTGCGCACGGGCCGCGTCACCTACTGGTCGCGGTCGCGCGGCGCGCTCTGGCGCAAGGGCGAAAGCTCCGGCCACGTCCAGCGGCTT
>JAJLJT010000302.1:0-5362 GCA_033844555.1 Alphaproteobacteria bacterium
ACCCGTGCGGGGTCGCCCAGGCAGACGCGCGTCTCCTTGGTGCGCGCGTATCCGCGGGCCTCCAGCCGGGCGTCGAGGCCCTCGGGCTGCGCCCCGGGTATCATCATGAAGGTCGCGGGCAGCCCTTTCGCGGCGTAGAACGCCTCCGCGGCGTCGATATCCGCGTCGAGGTCTCCCCCCGTCCACGCCGCCGCATGGACCGAGTTCGCACGGTCGGACACGCCGCGTGTGGCGCGCATTCGCCAGCCCTCATGTTCTACCGTCTCGTCGGCGGGCCAACAGGTGAAGAACTGCGCCTCCAGGCGGGCGATCTCCGCGGCGTCGGGCGCGGTTGCTGGCACGGTCATGGAAGCAGCCCTCAGCCCCGCTCCTTGAGCAGGCGCGCCTGCTCCCGCTTCCAGTCCTTTTCCTTCTCGCTCGCCCGCTTGTCGTGCAGCTTCTTGCCGCGCGCGAGACCCAGTTCCAGCTTCGCCCGCCCCTTCTCGTTGAAGTAGAGCGTGAGCGGGATCAGCGTCATGCCCTGGCGCTGCGTCGCACCGGCAAGCCGGTTGATCTCCCGCTTGTGCAGAAGCAGCTTCCGCGGCCGCCGCGTCTCGTGGTTGAAGCGGTTACCGTGCCCGTACTCCGGGATGTAGGCGTTCACCAGCCACAACTCGCCGCCCTCCGCGCTGGCGTAGGCTTCGGTGATGTTGCCCTTGCCCTCGCGCAGCGCCTTCACCTCCGTCCCCTGGAGCGCGATGCCCGCCTCCACGGAGTCCTCGATGAAGTATTCGTGGCGCGCCTTGCGGTTTTCCGCGACGACGCGCCGTTTCGACGCTGTCTTTACCGCCATTCTGTCAGTTGATCAGGCCGGCATGCCGCATCGCGTCCCGCATCAGCCCGCGCGTGGCGTCGGTCACGGACACGAGCGGAAGCCGCGCCTCCTCCTCGCACTTGCCGAGCACCGACAGCGCATACTTCGCGGGCGTCGGGTTCGACTCCACGAACAGCGCATTGTGCAGCGGCATCAGCTTGTCCTGGATCGCCAGCGCGGCCGCATAGTCGCCGCGCAGCGTCGCCTCCTGAAACTCGGCGCAGAGCCGGGGCGCGACGTTCGCCGTCACCGAGATGCAGCCCACGCCCCCGTGCGCGTTGAAGCCCAGCGCGGTCGCATCCTCGCCCGAAAGCTGGATGAAATCCGCCCCGCAGTGCTGACGCTGCAGGCTCACCCGGTCCATCTTCGCCGTCGCATCCTTGACGCCGACGATGTTCGCCACCTCGCGGGAAAGGCGCGCCATCGTCTCCACGCTCATGTCGATCACCGACCGGCCGGGAATGTTGTAGATGAAGACCGGCAGTTCCGGCGCGCTTTCCGCGACCGCCTTGAAATGCTGGAACAGACCTTCCTGCGTCGGCTTGTTGTAATAGGGCGTGACCAGAAGCGCGGCGTCGGCGCCCGCGCCGGCCGCGTGCACGGTGAAGTCGATCGCCTCGGTCGTGTTGTTGGAGCCCGTGCCCGCGATGACCGGCACGCGGCCCGCCGCCTGCTCGATCACGATCTCGATGACCAGCTTGTGTTCGTCGTGGCTCAGCGTCGGGCTTTCCCCTGTCGTGCCGACGGGGACGATGCCGTGCGTGCCTTCCGCGACATGCCAGTCCACGAGGCCGCGCAGCGCTTTTTCGTCCACCTTGCCGTCCTTGAAGGGCGTCACGAGTGCGACGATGGAGCCACGGATGCGCGATGTGTCCTTGATCTGGTCTGGCATGAAAGTCCGGCCTTGCGGGTTATGGTTCTGCTTCGCACCATGGAAGCGGTGCGTGACCCTAGCGACGCTTCCGCCACGCGGCAAGCCGTGAGCGGGCACGCAAGGGGGAAGGCTGCGCCGCCGGGTTCGGATTGCTTCTAACCCGAAAGCGGGCGACCGTCACCCGGTGATGCGATTCGCGGACCCTCGCGTTTCGTCCGCCAAGAAAGGGATTGCCAGATGCGTTCCGCCCTTGCCGCCCGTGTCCTGCTGCCCCTGGCGCTCGCGCTGGTGCCGGCCACACTGACGTCCGCGCGCGAGATCAGCGCCGCAACCGTGCCGCTTTCGGTGCCCAAGCCCGGTTTCCGTACGGAGGCGCTGGCCCGCGCGGCGGACGCGATCGCCGCCACGCGCGAGGGCGACTGGCTGCGCGCGAAGGCCGAGGCCGCGCGCTCCGGCCTGCCCGTCGCGATGGATGTCGTGCGCTGGCTGGCCTTTACCGGCAATGGCGACGCCTATGCCTTCGGCGAATTGCGGGACTTTCTCGACACACATCCTCACTGGCCGGGGCAATGGCGGATCGTCCGCGCGGCGGAGAAGGCCGCCCTCGAACAGGCCACGCATGGGGAAGCCCTCGCCTGGTTCGACCGCCATCCGCCGCGCACGGGGCCCGGCATGCAGAGGCTGGGCGAGGCGCTGATCGCGACGGGCAAGCGGGCGGAGGGGCTTGCCGCCGTCCGGCGCGCCTGGGTGGAGGGGCACTTCTCGTCGAGCGACGAGCGCGCCTTTCTCGACGCCCACGCGACGCACCTCGAAACCGCCGACCATGTGGCCCGCCTCGACCGCCTGCTTTGGGAGGGGGAGCTTTCGGCGGCCACGGATCTGCTGACGCTCGTTCCCGGGGATGCGCGCGCGCTTGCCGAGGCGCGCATCGCCCAGCAGCGCCGGGCCCGCGACGCCGACCGGCTCTGGTCGCGGCTCCCCGCGAGCGCGCAAACACATCCGGGCGCCGCGTTCGACCGTGCGCGTCTCCTCCAGCGCAAGGGCGAGTATCTCGAGGCGATCTCGGTGCTCGACCGCGTCACGGATACGCCCCCGCCCTTCGGCGCAGAGGGGGCATGGCGCACCCGCCATTACCTCGCGCGCGAGGGGCTGGACCTCGGCGACCCGCGCGCAGCCTACGCCGCGGCCTTGAACCACGGGCTGACCTCGGGGGTGGAGTTTGCCGAGGCCGAGTGGCTGCTGGGCTGGATCGCCTTGCGCTTCCTCGACGACCCGGACCGGGCGTTGCCGCATTTCGTGCGGCTTTTCGAGGGAGTCTCGACCCCGGTCAGCCTCTCGCGCGGCGCCTATTGGGCAGGCCGCGCGGCGGAGGCGGCAGGGAACGAAACCGCTGCCCGCGACTGGTACGGCAAGGCGGCGGAGCATCTCTTCACCTACTATGGCCAGCTCGCGGGGGAGCGGTTGGGCCTCGGCCCGACGCGGCTGGCGCGCGTGCCCAAGCCCTCGCCCGAGGACCGGCGCGCCTTCGAGAGGCGCGACCTCGTGCAGGCGGCCCGGCTCCTGGTGGAACTGGGCCTGCACGACATGGCCGACAGCATCCTCTTCGCGCTTGCCCGCCAGCTCGAACGGCCCGTCGAGCAGGTGCTGCTGGGGGAGATCGCCGGCGAACTGGACCGGGAGCACAGGCGGGTCCTTCTCGGCAAGCTCGCGATCCGCGACGGCACGCTCGTCCCTGACAACGCCTTTCCCCTCTATGGCTTTCCCACCTTCGCCGAGGCGCGGGAGCCCGAACTTGCGCTCGTCCACGCGCTTTCGCGCCAGGAAAGCGGTCTCGACCCCTTCGCGGTCAGCCCGGCGGGTGCGCGGGGTCTGATGCAGCTCATGCCCGACACGGCACGCGCTGTCGCAAGTGCGCTCGACCTGAAGTTCGACGCCGACCTTCTGACCGCCGACCCTGCATACAACGCCACGCTCGGCATGGCACACCTTCGCGAACTGCTGGAGCGCTATAACGGCTCCTACGTCCTCACGCTTGCCGCCTACAACGCAGGACCCGCCCGCCCCGACGAATGGATCCGGCGGTTCGGCGACCCGCGCGATCCGGCGGTCGATCCCGTCGACTGGGTGGAGCGCATCCCCTTCTCCGAGACGCGCAACTATGTGCAGCGCATCGTCGAGTCGCTTCAGGTCTATCGCGCGCGGCTCGACGATGGCACCTTGCGGCTCAACACGACCCGCGACCTGAGCCGGGGCAAGCGGCCCTGAGCGAACGCGGACGCCAGCAGGGAGAGCGTGCATGACCGCCAATGTCCGGGAACACCGCATCGCCGCGCGCGACGGGCTTAAGCTTTACGTCCGCGACAGCGCGCCGGATGCCGGGGGCACGCCCGTCGTTTGCCTGCCCGGACTCACCCGCAACCACCGTGACTTCAGCGATTTCGCCGCTCGCCTCGCGCCCGCACGCCGCGTCGTGTCGATCGACATGCGCGGGCGTGGCCTCTCCGGCCACGATCCCGACTGGACCCACTACACGGTCCCTCAGGAGATCGAGGACATCCTCGCCGTGCTGTCCGACCTGAAGATCGGGCGCGCGGTGTTTCTCGGCACCTCGCGCGGCGGCATCCAGACGATGGTGCTCGCCGCCACGCAGAAGGACCTCGTGGCGGGCGCGATCCTGAACGACATCGGCCCCGTGCTGGACATGCGCGGGCTGACGCGCATCGGCGGCTATGTGACGGCCAAGACCTTCTTCTCGAGCTGGGAGGAGGCGATCTCCGCGCTGAAGCAAAGCGATGCGAGCCAGATCGCCAACCTCGACGACGCGGGCTGGGAGGCCTATGCCCGCCGCCTGTTCGTCGAGAGCGACGGCAAGATCGCGAACGAATACGACCCCGGCCTCGGCCGCGCCTTCGCCCGCGACATGGAGAACGCGGGCGCCGCCGATCTCTGGCCGCTGTTCGACGCGCTGGGCACCTCGCCGCTGCTGATCCTTCGGGGCGAGAACTCCGACCTCTTCGCGCCCGAGACGGCGCAGGAAATGGCGCGCCGCCACCCTGACGCCGAACTGGTCACGGTGAAGGACCGCGGGCATGTCCCCTTCCTCGACGAGCCCGAATGCGTCGCCTCCATCGACCGCTTCCTTGCCCGGATCCCCTGACATGACCGCGCCGCTCGCCCACGACCTGCCCACCTTCGCCGACATCGCCGACGCTGCCCGCGCGCTCGAAGGCCACGCGGTCCGGACGCCGCTGGTCGAGGCCGACCTGCTCAATGCGGAGGCCGATCGCCGCATCCTCGTGAAGGCGGAGGCGCTGCAACGTACCGGCTCCTTCAAGTTCCGCGGCGCCTATAACCGCATCCGCCTCATTCCGGAGGGCGACCGGGCGAAGGGCGTGATCGCCTATTCCTCCGGCAACCACGCGCAAGGCGTGGCGCTTGCCGCCCGCCTGCTGGGCGCGCCCGCGACGATCATCATGCCGGCCGACGCCCCCGACCTGAAGAAGGCCAATACGGAGGCCTATGGCGCGGCCGTCGTGACCTACGACCGCTGGAACGAGAGCCGGGAGGAGATCGGGGAGCGCCTCGTGGCCGAGAGCGGCGCGACGCTGGTGCGCCCCTATGACGACCGCCATGTG
>JAJLJT010000303.1:0-11329 GCA_033844555.1 Alphaproteobacteria bacterium
ATCCAGGAACGCTCCATCGCCGAGAAGATGGACCGGCAACTCACGCACCGCGGGGCGGCGCGCTCCGTCTCCGCCATGGCGGCGATGCTGGCACACGAGGTGAAGAACCCGCTCTCCGGCATTCGGGGCGCCGCGCAGCTGCTGGAGCAATCCGCGCCCGACGCCGACAAGCCCCTGACCCGCCTGATCTGCGACGAGACCGACCGCATCTGCCAGATCATGGACCGGATGGACGTCTTCTCCGATGCGCGCCCGCCGCGCCGGACTGCCGTCAACATCCACGAGGTCCTGGATCACGTCCGCCGCCTTGCCGAGAACGGGTTTGCCCGCGACGTCCGCATCGTGGAGAGCTACGACCCCTCGCTGCCGCCCGTGCTGGGCGACCGCGATCAGCTTGTCCAGGTGTTCCTGAACCTGCTGAAGAATGCCGCGGAGGCCGTGCCGCCGCGGGGCGGGGAGATCCAGATCTCGACCGCGTTCCGGCCGGGCGTCCGCCTGTCGCTGCCGGGCGTGCGGGGCCGCCAGGGCCTGCCGTTCGAAGTGACCGTCACGGACAACGGTCCGGGCGTGCCCGAGAACCTTCTGCCCCACCTGTTCGACCCGTTCGTGACGTCGAAACCGCGCGGGACCGGCCTTGGGCTTGCGCTGGTCGCCAAGATCATCGGCGACCATGGCGGCATCGTCGAACATGAACGGAAGGACGGCCGCACCCTCTTCCGGGTGCTGCTGCCCATGCTGCAGCCGGAGGAATGAGGCCGATGAGCGAAGCCACGGTCCTTGTCGCCGACGACGACACCGCGATCCGCACGGTCCTGAACCAGGCGCTGGTGCGGGCAGGCTTCAACGTGCGCGCGACGGGGAATGCCTCGACGCTCTGGCGCTGGGTGTCGGAGGGGGAAGGAGACATCATCGTCACCGACGTGGTGATGCCCGATGAGAACGCGCTCGACCTCCTGCCGAAGATCCGCAAGCTGCGCCCCGATCTGCCCATCGTGGTGATGAGCGCGCAGAATACCGTGCTGACCGCGATCCGCGCGGCCGAGCGGGGCGCCTACGAATACCTGCCCAAGCCGTTCGACCTGAACGAACTGATCGGCGTCGTCCGGCGCGGGCTCAGTTCGCCGCGCCCGCGCGACGGCGACGGGGCCGCCGACGCCGCCCCGGAGGACGAGCGGCTGCCGCTGATCGGCCGGTCGCCCGCCATGCAGGACATCTACCGCGTCATGGCCCGGCTGCTGCAGACCGATCTCTCCGTCATGATCACGGGAGAGTCGGGCACCGGCAAGGAACTGGTCGCGCGCGCCCTGCACGACTATGGCAAGCGGCGCAGCGGTCCGTTCGTCGCCGTGAACATGGCGGCCATCCCGCGCGAGCTGATCGAGAGCGAGCTGTTCGGCCACGAGAAGGGCGCTTTCACCGGCGCGCAGATGCGCTCCACCGGCCGGTTCGAGCAGGCGGAGGGCGGCACGCTCTTCCTCGACGAGATCGGCGACATGCCGCCCGAGGCGCAGACCCGCCTGCTGCGCGTGCTGCAGGAGGGGGAATACACCACCGTCGGCGGGCGCACGCCCATCCGCACCGACGTGCGCATCGTCGCTGCCACGCACCGCGACCTTCGCCAGCTGATCGGGCAGGGCCTGTTCCGCGAGGACCTCTATTACCGGCTGAACGTCGTGCCGATCCGCATGCCGCCGCTGCGCGAACGGCTGGACGACGTGCCGGACCTGGTGCGCCACTTCCTCGCCCGCGCGCAGAGCGAGGGGCTGCCCGCCAAGACGCTGGACTCCGGCGCACTGGCCGTTCTCAAGCGGCACCGGTGGCCCGGAAACGTCCGCGAGCTGGAAAACCTCGTCCGCCGTCTCGCCGCGCTCTATTCCGAAGACGTCATCACCGCCGCCATCGTCGAGGAAGAGCTGTTTTCCGACCGTCCTGCGGCGGCCGCAGCGCCGGAGGGCGAGGGTACGGAGCCCGGAAGCGAAGGCGGATATGGCGAGAGCATCGGCGCAGCCGTCGAGTGGCATCTCAACCGCTATTTCGCGGCCCACGGCGACGACTTGCCGCCCGCCGGCCTCTACGAGCGGATCCTGCGCGAGGTCGAGCTGCCGCTCATCACCGCGTCCCTTGCAGCGACGCGCGGCAACCAGATTCGCGCTGCGGACCTTCTGGGCATCAACCGGAACACGCTGCGCAAGAAGATCCGCGACCTTGACATTCGCGTCGTACGCGGCATCAAGTGATGTAACTTGGCAACAGGTTGCCGGCATTGCCGCAACAGAGGGGCCGCGACAGAGGGAGCCGCAGCGGGGGCGTGCGGCTTTTCCTCGCGTGTGATGCGGACCCGTAACGGAGATGCCCCTGATGGCGTCGAGCGCGGACATTGCGACCCCGCAGCGCAAGCGGCGGCTCTTCGGCCGGCTGGCAGAGGCGCGTCTCGGCTCACGCCTGGCGGTGGCGATCGCGATCGCAGCGCCCATTTCGGGCTTCGCCACCTACCTGATCATCAGCGACGCCACGCCGCTTGGACCCCAGCCGGAGCTTGCGATCGCGCTGATCGTGCTCGACATCGCGCTTCTGGTCCTGCTGGCGGGAATCATCGGCTGGCGGGTTTTCCAGCTGCTGATGGCGCGACGGGCAGGCTCGGCCGGTTCCCAGCTTCATATCCGGCTCGTCACGTTGTTCGCGCTGATCGCGGTCGTGCCGGCCATCCTGGTTGCCGTTTTTTCCGCGATCACGATCAACCTCGGTCTCGAGACGTGGTTCTCGAACCGCGTCCGGCAGGCGGTGACCAACTCCGTGGTCGTGGCGGAAGCCTATCTGGACGAGCATCGCCAGGTGATTCGCGCCGATGCGCTGGCCATGGCGACCGACATCAACCGGGCATCCAATCTGTTGCATGACAATCCCAGCCGGTTCGCCGAACTCGTCACGACGCAGGCCGCGCTCCGGGCGCTGCCCGAGGCCTATGTCATCAACCGCGAGGCGGACATCATCGCGCAGGCGTCGCTGGCGCTGGCCATGACCTTCGACCGGCCCGATCCGGACGCCATGGAGCGCGCCGCGAACGGCGAGGTGGTCATCCTGACGAGCGAGGAGGATTCCCAGGTTCGGGCGCTGGTCCGCCTTGGCGCCTTCGTGGACGCCTATCTCTATGTCGCGCGCTTTCTGGATCCGCGCGCGCTGGACCACCTGCGGCGCACGCGGGATGCCGTCGCGCAGTACGAACGCCTGGAAAGCCAGCGGTCGGGCGTGCAACTGACGCTCGCGCTGATCTATTTCATCTTCGCCCTGCTGGTGCTGATGACCGCCATATGGGTGGGGTTGTGGTTCTCGAACCGGCTGGCAATGCCCGTCGGCCGCCTCATCGACGCGGCCATGCGCGTGTCCGAGGGCGACTTGCGGGTGCGTGTCCCCGAGGGGCAGCCGAAGGACGAGATCGGGGGCTTGAGCAACGCCTTCAACCGCATGACCGCACAGCTTCAGGCGCAACGCGACGAACTGGTGCAGGCCAACCGCAGCATCGACGACCGCCGGCGGTTCATCGAGGCCGTGCTGTTCGGCGTTTCGGCCGGCGTGATCGGCCTGGACCGGACAGGGTGCGTGGAGGTTGCGAACACGACGGCGTGCAAGCTTCTGGGCGTGCCGCCGAACAGCCTCGTGGGCCACAAGCTGGAGGACGTCGCGCCCGAACTGAAGGAGCTTGTCCGCGGGGTGCGCAAGGGACTGCGCACGGACGTCGAGCCGTCCGACCAGGTGCGGATGGAGCGCGACGGGACGGCGCGCGATCTCCTCGTCCGCGTCACGACGGAGCCCGCGCCCGACGGCCCGGCCGGTTTCGTGGTGACGCTCGACGACGTGACGCGCCTGATGGCCGCGCAACGGATGGCGGCCTGGGCCGACGTGGCGCGCCGCATCGCTCACGAGATCAAGAACCCGCTGACGCCGATCCAGCTGTCCGCCGAGCGGCTGAAGCGCAAGTATTCCACCCAGATCGGCGAGGGGCGCGCGGTTTTCGAGCAATGCACCGACACCATCGTGCGCCAGGTCGGCGATATCCGACACATGGTCGACGAATTCTCCGCCTTCGCCCGCATGCCCAAGCCCGTGATGGCGGAGGAGAACATCACCGAGGTGGTGCGCCACGCCGTCTTCCTGCAGCAGGTGGGCGATCCGACGATCATGTTCGGCGTCATCGCGCCGGACGAGCCGGTGCTCGTGCAGTGCGACCAGCGCCTGATCTCCCAGGCGCTCGTCAATCTGCTGAAGAACGCGGGCGAGGCGGTCCACGCCCGCGCCGAACAGGAGGGGCAGGGCGCGGGCTACGAGGGCAAGATCCGGGTCGAGATCGTCACCCGCGGCGGCACCGTGGAGGTGCAGATCATCGACAACGGAACCGGGCTTCCGGGCGCGCTGCGGCACCGCCTGACCGAGCCCTATGTGACGACGCGGGACAAGGGAACCGGGCTTGGGCTGGCGATCGTGGAGAAGGTGATGGACGACCATGGCGGAGCCTTGCAGGTCGGCGACGCACCCGACGGACGGGGGGCGTGCATGACATTGGTCTTTCCGCTTTCCAGACCGGCGGATACCGCTGACGAACCCTCGGAGGATGCGGCATGAAGGACATCCTGATCGTCGACGACGAAGCGGATATCCGCGACCTGATTTCCGGAATTCTGGAGGACGAGGGCTACGAGGCGCGCACCGCGGGCGACGCCGACACGGCGCTGCGCGAGATCGCCATGCGCAAGCCTTCGCTCGTCCTGCTCGATATCTGGCTGAAGGGCTCCCGCCTCGATGGGCTGCAGGTCCTGCAGGAGGTGAAGCGGAACACACCCGACGTGCCGGTCATCATCATTTCTGGCCACGGCAACATCGAGGTGGCGGTCTCCGCGATCCGGGCCGGCGCCTACGACTTCATCGAGAAACCGCTCAAGATCGACCAGTTGCTGCTCATCATCTCCCGTGCGCTGGAGGCCGCGCGGCTGAAGCGGGAGGTGGCGGAACTCAGGCTCCGCTCGGGCCAGTCGGACGTGCTGGTGGGGGACTCGTCGGCGACCCAGGCGCTGCGCGGCCTGATCGACAAGATCGCGCCGACCGGCAGCCGCATCCTCGTGTCGGGACCGGCCGGTTCCGGCAAGGAGACGGTCGCACGCATGATCCACGCAGGCTCGCGCCGGGCCGGCGGCGGCTTCATCGCGATCAACGCGGCCTCCATCGCCCCCGACCGGATGGAGTCGGAACTGTTCGGGGTCGAGGCGCAGGAAGGCCAGTCGCGCAAGATCGGGGTCTTCGAGCAGGCGCATGGCGGCACCCTGTTCCTCGACGAGGTGGGCGACATGCCGCCGGAAACGCAGAACAAGATCCTGCGCGTGCTCGTCGACCAGACCTTCCACAGGGTGAACGGCGTGGAGCCGGTCCGCGTGGACGTGCGCGTCATCAGCGCCACGAGCCGTGACCTCTCCAAGGAGATCGCCGCGGGCCGGTTCCGGGAGGACCTGTTCCACCGGCTCAACGTGGTGCCCGTGCGCATCCCGTCGCTGGCGGAGCGGCGGGAGGACATTCCCGTCCTCGTGCGCCATTTCGGGCGTACGCTGGCGGAAAGCGCGGGCTTTCCCCAGCGCGAGGTGAGCGATGACGCCATGGCGCTGCTGCAAAGCTACGACTGGCCCGGCAACGTCCGGCAGTTGCGCAACGTGGTCGAGCGGCTGCTGATCCTGACGCGCGGCGAGCAGGGGCCGATCACCGCGGAGGCGATCCCCCAGGACATCGTCGACGCCGCGCCGGCGGTGCTGCGCGGAAACGGGACGGAGCAACTGATGTCCTTGCCGCTGCGCGAGGCGCGTGAGAGGTTCGAGCGCGATTACCTCGTCGCCCAGATCACGCGGTTCAACGGCAACATCTCCCGCACCGCGTCGTTCATCGGCATGGAACGCTCGGCGCTTCATCGCAAGCTGAAGATGCTGGGGATCAGTTCCGAGGCCCGGGGCGGCGAGGCCGGGGACTGAGGCCGGGACCGGCCGCTAGAGGAGCATCGACGCCATGCGCGCCATCGTGTGCGGAGCCGGAATGGTCGGCTCGAACATCGCCCGCCAGCTTGCGGCGGAGGAGAACGACGTCGTGGTGATCGACAGTTCGCCCGACCTCGTGCGCAAGATCACCGATACGCTGGACGTGCAGGGGGTCGTGGGCTTCGCCTCGCACCCGGACGTGCTGGACCGCGCGGGCGCGCGCGACGCCGAACTGATCGTGGCGGTCACGCACTCCGACGAGGTGAACATGATCGCCTGCCAGGTGTGCCACTCGCTCTTCAACGTTCCGGTGAAGATCGCGCGCGTGCGCTCGCAATCCTATCTCAAGGCCATGTGGCGGGACCTGTTCAGCCGCGACAACCTGCCGATCGACGAGATCATCTCGCCGGAGATGGAGGTGGCGAAGTCCGTGCTGCGCCGCCTGAACGCCCCTGGCGCGTTCGAGACACTGCCCTTCCTCGACGGGAAGGTGCAGGTCGTGGGCGTCCGGCTCGACGACGACTGTCCGGTGGTCAACACGCCGCTGCGCCAGCTCACCGAGCTGTTTCCCGACCTCGACGCCCGGGTCATCGGCATCTGGCGCGAGGACGCGATGCGCGTGCCCAAGGCCGACGATCAGCTTTTCCCCGGCGACGAGATCTATTTCTGCTCCCGCTCCGCCATGGTGCCGCGCACGCTCGCGGTGTTCGGACACGAGGAACAGGTCGCACGCCGCATCATCATCATGGGCGGCGGCAACGTCGGCCTCGCGGTCGCCGAGGCGATCGAGCAGGAGGGCGGCCACATTCGCGCCCGGCTGATCGAGGACAACAAGTCGCGAGCCGAGTTCGTCGCCGATCACCTGTCGCGGACCGTGGTGCTGCACGGCGACGCGCTCGACCGGGAAGTGCTCGAGGAGGCGGGCGTCGCCGATGCGGAAACCGTGGTCGCGCTGACCAACGACGACGAGGTGAACATTCTGGCCTCGGTCCTGGCAAAGCGGCAGGGCGCGCGCCGGGCGGTGACGCTTATCAACAACGAGAACTACCGCAGCCTGATGCGGACGCTCAACATCGACACCTTCATAAACCCGCGCGCGACGACGGTGTCGAAGATCCTGCAGCACGTCCGGCGCGGCCGGATCAAGGCGCTGCGCAGCGTCCAGGACGGGGCGGCGGAGGTGATCGAGGCGGAAGCGCTGGAAACCTCGCCGCTGACCGGCAAGCCCTTGGAGGAGGTGTCGCTGCCCACCGGCATCATCGTGGCCGGTGTGCTGCAGGACGGCCAGGTGATCATTCCGCGCGGGGATACCGTCATCAAGCCGGGCGCCCGCGTGGTGCTGTTCGCCACCGCCGACATGGTCCGCAAGGTGGAGCAGATGTTCCGCGTGAGCTTCGAATACTTCTGATACGCCCGCCCCGAAAGGTGTCTTCCCCATGCCCCGCATCGCCTATGTCAACGGCCGCTACGTTCCCCACGCCGAAGCCAGCGTCCACGTCGAGGACCGCGGCTATCAGTTCGCCGACGGCGTCTACGAGGTGTGCGCGGTCAAGAACGGCAGGCTACTGGACGAAGGCCCGCACCTCGACCGGCTCGACCGGTCCTTGCGGGAGTTGAAGATCGCGCCGCCCATGTCGCGGGCGGCCCTGCGCGTCGTCCTGCGCGAGGTGGCGCGCCGCAATCTCCTGCGCAACGGGCTCATCTATTTCCAGGTGACGCGGGGCGTTGCGCCGCGCGACCATGCCTTTCCCGCCGACACCGCGTCCTCGCTCGTCGTCACGGCGCGGCCGGTCGATCTCGGCAAGGCGCAGGCGCGGGCGGAGGAGGGGGTGCGCGCGGTAACCCATCCCGACATCCGCTGGAAGCGCTGCGATATCAAGGCGGTCGCGCTGCTGCCGAACGTTCTGGCCAAACAGGCGGCAAAGGAGGCCGGCGGCTACGAGGCCTGGCTGGTCGACGAGGCGGGCTATGTCACCGAAGGCAGCTCGACCAACGCCTGGATCGTCGACAGGGACGGAAATCTCGTCACGCGCGCGCTGGACACTGCCATTCTGGGCGGCATCACGCGCAAGATGCTGATGCAGGTTGCACAGGAAGCAGGCGTTCGCATCATCGAGCGCCCCTTCAGCACAGAGGAGGCAAGGGCGGCACGCGAAGCCTTCATCACCAGCGCAACCTCCTTCGTCACGCCCGTGACGCAGATAGATGATGCGGTGATCGGCAACGGACGGCCGGGATCGGTGGCAATGCGGCTGCGTGAACTCTACATAAAGGCATCGGAGGACGCGGCGCAGGCATGAGATTTGCTGGGAGAGTCCCGGGCATGACTTTCGCCTGTTGATTGTGCATCCCCTTTGGGGTAGCGATCATCGCTTGCGTACCTCGTTTCGAACCGCCGCCAACAAAACAGGGGCTGAACCCGTGGCCAACGACAAGCAGAACCTTCAGGACACCTTCCTCAACACGATCCGCAAGAACAAGATCCCCGTCACGATCTTCCTCGTGAACGGCGTCAAGTTGCAGGGCGTCATCACCTGGTTCGACAATTTCTGCCTGCTGCTGCGCCGCGACGGGCATTCGCAGCTGGTTTACAAGCACGCGATTTCGACCGTCATGCCGGGGCAACCCGTCCAGCTCTACGACCAGGAGCAGGAGTGACCCCAGGCAGGTGGTGACGCGGCGCACGGCTTGTGCTGTGGTGTCGGAATGACAACCCGCGCCTGTGTGCTTCATCCTGCCCTGAAACGGCCGCCCGCGGCACGCGCCGCGGAGGAGGGGGCTGTGCGCGACCCGCAGTCGCGCCTCGAGGAAGCGGTGGGCCTGACGGAGGCCATAGGCGTCGAGATCGTCCATGCCGCGGTCGTGCCGCTCGACAAGGTCCGTCCGGGCACGGTCTTCGGAGAGGGCAAGGTCGACGAACTGGCGGAACTGATCCACGACCGCGAGATCGAGCTTGTCGTCATCGACAGCGCGGTCACGCCCGTGCAGCAGCGCAACCTCGAACGCCGCTGGAAGGCCAAGGTCGTGGACCGCACGGGCCTGATCCTCGAAATCTTCGGGGAGAGGGCGGCGACGCGAGAGGGCGCGCTTCAGGTCGAACTTGCGCATCTCACCTATCAGAAGAGCCGGCTCGTCCGCTCCTGGACGCACCTCGAACGTCAGCGCGGCGGCACGGGCTTCCTCGGCGGTCCCGGCGAGACGCAGATCGAGGCCGACCGGCGCGTGCTGGCGGAGAAGATCACGCGGCTCAAGAAGCAACTCGACAAGGTCGCCCGCACGCGGGAGGAGCACCGCAAGACGCGGCGCAAGGTTCCCTATCCGGTGGTCGCGCTCGTGGGGTACACGAACGCCGGAAAGTCCACACTTTTCAATACGATGACGCGGGCCGAAGTGATGGCGAAGGACATGTTGTTCGCCACGCTCGACCCGACCATGCGGGCCATCGTTCTGCCGGGAACCGGACAGCGCGTCATCCTGTCGGACACGGTGGGCTTCATCTCCGACCTGCCGGTCGAACTGGTCGCGGCGTTCCGTGCCACGCTGGAGGAGGTGCTGGAGGCCGACCTGATCCTCCATGTGCGCGACATCTCGCACGCCGAGACGCAGGCGCAGCGGGCCGACGTGCTCGGCGTTCTGGACGAGCTTGGCGTCGACACCCGTGCGCAGTCGGAGATCCTCGAGGTTCTCAACAAGATCGACCGCCTGCCCGAGGCGGAGCGGGAGGCGGTGACCGAACGCGCCGCACGCGATCCGAGCCTCGTCGCCGTGTCCGCGCTCACGGGGGAGGGGGTGGATACGCTGCTCGATGCCGTTGCGGGCTTTTTCCGCAAGGAGCGGCGCTTGCGCCATCTTGCGATCCCTGCGGACGCGGGCGAGGCGCTCGCCTGGCTCTATCGCAAGGGCGAGGTGCAGGGCAGCACACCGGACGAGGAGACCGGCGAGATCCACCTCGACGTGCTGTTGAGCGAGAAGGAATATGGTCAGCTTCTCAAGGAATTCCCGAGCCTTCTGAAAGCGGGCAGCGCGGCGTGAGCGCCGATGCGCTGATCCCCGGGTTCGCCGACCGGACGGCGCGGCTGACGGCAGGGCAGATCGCCTATTCCATTGCGGGCGAGGGGCCTCCGGTGCTTCTTCTCCACGGCTACCCGCAATCGCGGGCCTGCTGGCGCGAAGTTGCCCCCTCGCTTGCGGCGAAGTTCACCGTGGTGGCGCCGGACCTGCGCGGCTATGGCGACAGCGCGAAGCCGGCGAGCGATCCCGAACACCTGACCTATGCCAAGCGCGCCATGGCGGCCGACATGGCGGAACTGATGGCGCACCTGGGCTTCGGCCGGTTCGCGGTCGCAGGCCACGACCGGGGCGGGCGGGTCGCGTACCGCCTGGCGCTCGATCACCCGCAATCGGTGAAACGGCTCGCAGTGCTCGACATCGCCACGACGCTCGATACCTTCGACCGCACGGGCAAGTTCATGGCGCTCGGCACCTATCACTGGTTCTTCCTGGCGCAGCCGTTCGACCTGCCGGAACGCCTGATCGGAGCGGAACCGGAGTTCTATCTGCGGTGGACGTTGAAGTCCTGGGCGGCACCCGGATTTCAATTCGACGACAAGGCGATGGCGCATTATCTGAAGGCATTTTCCGATCCCGCCGCGCGCCATGCGATGTGCGAGGACTATCGCGCCGGCGCCACGCGCGATTGCGAGAATGATGCAGCCGACCGGGCAGCGGGCACGCGCATCGCGGCGCCCGTGCTCTGTCTTTGGGGCGAGCGGCGCAACAAGGATGGGCGCGATTTCGACTACCTGGGATTCTGGCGGCCATGGGCGCACGAGGTGCGGGGGCGGGCGCTCGACTGCGGCCATTTCCTGCCGGAGGAACGGCCCGAGGAGGTAGCGGACGAACTTGCGCGCTTTTTCGGCGCGCCAGACTAGAGGCCCTTGGCCTTCGCGTCCTGCCAGAGGGCCTCGAGCGCCTCGAGGCTCAGCGGTTCCGCAACCAGGTCCGGCGTATCCGCATTCCGCTCGATATAGTTGAAACGGCGAACGAATTTGGCGTTGGCCTGACGCAGGGCGTCCTCCGGGTCGACCTTCAGATGGCGTGCAAGGTTCGCCATGACGAACAGCAGATCGCCCATCTCCTCGGCGACATGCGCCGCGTCGCCGCTGGCCACCGCCTCGCGCAGTTCGGCAAGCTCTTCCTCGACCTTGTCGAAGACACGCACGGGGTCGTTCCAGTCGAAGCCTGCGCGCGCGGCACGCTTCTGAAGTTTCACGGCGCGCAGCAGCGCGGGCAGGGCGACCGGCACATCGTCCAGCAGGCTC
>JAJLJT010000304.1:0-2153 GCA_033844555.1 Alphaproteobacteria bacterium
TTCTTGACGGCTTCCTTGAGCGCCGCCGCCCCGTCGCGCACGAAGGCATAGTCCTCGCCGATGATGCCGATCGAGGTGTTCTCGTCGAGCTTCATCGCCACGGCCTGCGCCTGCATGTCGAAGGAGTTGTTGCGCGACGACTTGAAGATGAAGCGGTTCCAGTCGGCGCCCGTGATGGAGTCCGCAACGGCCGGCGCGACGAGAAGGATCTTCTCGTAGTCGGCGGCGACCGGAAGCATCGCCTTCGTGATACCCGACGAGGTGGAACCGACGGCGAGGACAGACCCGTCCTCGTAGGCTTCCGCCAGCAGGGAGCGGGCGCGGTCGGGCTTCACCGTCGTATCCTTGCGGATCACCTCGATCTTGCGGCCGAGGACCTCGCCCGTGCCGTCGGTCGCCCATTGAATCCCGAGGTCGAAGCCCCGGTAAACCTGGGTGGCATAGGCCTCCAGTACCGCGCTCCCCGTCGCGTCCTGGATGACCGTGATCTTGATGGGCTCGCTCGCCTGGGCAGCCGTCGCACTGCCCAGCATGATCATTGCCGCTGCTAGAATTCTCTTCATCTCCCACTCCCCTTCCCTGTTCATGTTCGTGTTCTGGGTGTTGCGCGCCTCGATCCCGCTTGTCGCCAGCGTCGCTTTAATGATAAAACTGACATCAGTTTCGGTTTTTGGCAACACACTTAATATTCGGCCGCGCAACCGCCCGGAAGCCTCGAGGCAGGACTTGCCGGGCCGGCCACCGCAACGGAGCCAGGGCGAGCGGCGGTGAACGCCTCAACAGGGGAGACCTCGGGAATGATGCAGGAGAGTGACTACATCCGGCACGACGCGCTGGGACTTGCGGAGCTCGTGCGCAGGAAGGAAACGACGCCGGGCGAACTCCTCGACGTGGCGCTGCGTCGGCTCGAACGCCTCAATCCGCAGATCAATGCCGTCATCACGATGTTCGAGGACAAGGCGCGCGCGCAGATCGACGCCGGGGTCGGCACGGGCCCGCTGGCGGGCGTCCCCTTCCTGCTCAAGGATCTGCGCGCCTCCTACAAGGGCGTGCGCAGCACGGCAGGAAATGCCTTCATGGCCGGTGTCCCCGATTTCGACAGCACGGTCACCACGCGCTACAGGGACGCAGGCCTGGTCATGTTCGGAAAGACGAACGTGCCGGAGATGGGTCTGGCGGCGGACACCTACAACACGATGTTCGGGGCCACGATGAACCCCTGGTCGCTGGACCGCACCGCGGGAGGGTCGAGCGGCGGCTCCGCGGCCGCCGTCGCCTCGCGCATCGTTCCCGCAGCCCATGCCAGCGATGGCGCCGGGTCGACCCGCATCCCGGCATCCTGTTGCGGCCTCTTCGGCCTGAAGACCTCGAAGAACCGCGTCACCTATGCACCCGACGTGGGCGAGGAACTGATCGGCATGAGCACGCAGCACGCCTGCACGCTCACCGTGCGCGACAGCGCGGCGATCCTCGATGCCAGCTGCATGCCCGACTATGGAGATCCGTACTGGGCGCCACCCGCACCTGACAGCTATCTCTCCCTTGTCGGCCGCGATCCGCGTCCCCTGCGCGTGGCGCTGTGCCTGCGCTCCCCGTTCCCGACCGACGTGGATCCGGAATGCATCGCCGCGGCGGAGCAGGCGGCACGCCTGTGCGAGTCGCTCGGCCACACGGTCGAGGAGGCCGACCACGGTCTCGACGCCCAGAAGGACGGGATCGGGTGGGCCACCACGGTCATCCTCGGTGTCGGCATGTACGCCAACGTCCAGGTCAAGGCACGGATGAAAGGCAAGCCGGTCAGCGAGGAAGACTTCCTGCCCGCGATCTGGTCGTTTCTCGAGGCAGGGCGCGAGGCGAGCGGCGCCGACTTCTACCTTGCGTCGCGGACGATGCACGCTGCGGGACGGCGCATGGCCCAGTTCCACGAAAAGTACGACATCGTCCTGTCGCCGACCCTGACGAAGCCGCCGCTGCCGCGCAGCGCGTTCGACTACTCCGTCGGCAAGGGATATCCCGATACCGTCTGGAACTTCTGCGGTTACACGCCGCTCTACAACGCCACAGGCCAGCCCGCGATGACGATGCCGCTTCACTGGACGCAGGACGGGCTCCCCGTCGGCGTGCAGTTCGCAGCGCGCTTCGGGGGCGAGGAT
>JAJLJT010000305.1:0-2964 GCA_033844555.1 Alphaproteobacteria bacterium
GTCGCGGCGGCCGATACCCCCACCGCCCGCAGGACCGGTGCAACGGCGCCTCCGGGACCGCTGCCCGACACCTCCACGCCTTCGACGCGGCTGCGCTCGACACCGGCGAAATTGCGGTCGAGGTCGAACAGGACAAAGCGCATGTCGGCGACGGGCCGGCTCAGCGCGATCGTCAGCGTGACGGCGTGGTCCTGCGTCTTGTCCGGCGGATCGAAATACACGTCCAGAGAGCGGTAGACCCCACCCTCGCCGTTGCGGGTGCTCAGCGTGTCGTCCGGCCGGTTGTTGGTGAAGAGGCCTGTTGCGCCTGTGAACGTGAAGTCGAACGCGACCGGATCGCCGCCATTCGCGCTGGTCTTGGTGAAACTGGCGGCGAGATCCCTGCGCGGCCAGTTCGTCGTACGCCACTCCAGCGCGTCGAGCGGCGTCGTGCACACCGGCGCGGGAAGCGCGGCTGTCGATTCCGGCAAGGGCGTCAGGTCGAGCGTGGCGCTGTCGTCCTCGCCCGGCTGCGCCGCGGCATTGCCGGGCGTCGAATCCGGATCGAAGGCGGCAGAGGTCACGACCTCGGCCTCGAGCGCATATGGACCCGTCCGCTCAGCCGCGAGGTGGAGCGTGAGCGTCGCGCTTGCGCCCGCCGCCAGCGTCCCTACGGTCCAGAGACCGGTCCCGGACGCAAAGGCCGGGCCGCCGTCATGGCCGAGCAGGGTCAGCCCGGCCGGAACGGGCACCGCGACGCCAACGCCGCTCGTCGCGCCCGGCCCTGCGTTGGAAACCGTGACGGTCACGGGCACGCTCTCGCCGATCGCGGGGGGCTGAACCGCCGCGGCAAGTGTCAGAGACAGGTCCGCCGGGTCGGCCGCGGACGAGGAGATCTCGTCGATGAACACAGCCGAATCCCAGAACCGGTCGACGCTGTCGGCAATGGCGAGCTTGATCCGGTAGGTCTGGCCCGGCATCACCTGCGTTTCCGCCGCGATCGGCAGCGTCAGGCCGTCGAACTGAAGGTTGCGGTTGCGGTTGGGGGTCGAACCGTCGCCGTTGCCGACATAGAGCGCCGTGTTGCTGGTCGGACAGTTGCCCGCGCTGCCGAACTGGCCGGGCTGGCCCGGATGGATGCTGTTGATCGACACGGGCGTGTTCGTTCCGGGAACCAGCGCGAGATTGCGCGTCTCCACCGGACCTCCGGCTGTGAAGACGCCCGTGACGAAGAGCCCGAACACGTCGCGGAACTGGCTGCAGACATATTCCGGGTAGTCCTCGCTCGCATAGACGAAGCGGATCCGCAGCGTGTTTCCCTGCGGCGTCGCATCGACCTGGAGGATCGCGGGATCGTAGAGCGCGAGCAGGTCCAGCGCGCGCAGATCCGGATCGAGATAGATCCGCCCGTTGTCGTAGGAGACGCCGCCGCCCGCGTTCGGGCCGAGGATCGTGTTGTGCGGGCCCGCCGCATTGTTCAGCCGGTCGGGCGCGGTCTGGTTGCCGGCGCCCGTCGTCAGGAACAGACCGTCCGCGATGCCGACGACCGGACCCGGGAGGTTGGCGGATGCCCCGCCGGTGAAGGTGCCGTACTGGTGCGCGGCCCCCGTGACGGCGGTCAGGTTCTGCAGCGTGACATTGGGGCCGGTCAGCGCGGCCTGCATCTGCGCGATGGAGGCAGCATCGTCGACCGCGAGTTGCGCCGCCGCGCCGCCCGCCCACAGGGAAACGCCCATAGCCGCGAGCACCCCGCCGGCCAGCACGCGAACGCTGCGCCGGACGGCAGGCAGGATCCCGCGCCCGCTCCCCCGCGGTGCGTGCTGTTCCCCGATGCTCATGGCGCCGATGATGCGGACGCCACGGTTAAGAAATCCTGTCGCCCGACGCGAACTATGCGCCCAGAAATACGCGCAATGCGTGTGCTGTCTCGTAGGGCTTTTCGTCCATGATCATGTGGCCGCAATCGGCGATGGTGCGCACCTCCACGGCCGCGCCGGCGAGCGCGTCGGCAACGGCGCGTCCCGCCTTTGGAGGCGTCATGCGGTCGCCGTCGCCGATCAGCACGAGCGCCGGGCAGGTAACCGCCGCGGCGCGCGCAAGTGTCTCGCCGAAGGCCGCGCACGCCTTCAGATCGTTGGCGAGCACCCCGGGCCGTGCGTTCATCAGCACGGCAAGGCCGCCGCCCATCACCCAGAGCCCCGGCTGCGGATGGCCGCCGATGTGCGCGCGCGTCCCGAAGCCCCAGTCGGTGACCAGTTCGGGCGCCAGCGGCGCGTCCGCCTCCGCCGCCGCGACGAGGTCGGGGTGCACCTGCATGGAGGACGAGGTGCCGAGCAGCGCGATACCGCTCACCCGGCCGGGATGGCGCGCGGCGGTGTCGAGCGCGATCAGCGAGCCCATGGAATGTCCGGCGAGCGTCGCCCTCTCCACGCCCGCGGCGTCGAGGAAGCGGACGAGCCAGTCGCTCATCTCCCCGATGGTCGACAGGACCGGCCCGTCCGAATGGCCGTGGTCCGGCAGGTCGACGGCGAGCACGCGGAAGCCCAGCCGGGCGAAATGCCGCGTCTGGAACAGCCAGACGCTGCCGTCCATGCCGGCGCCGTGGATGAAGACGAGGGCCGGCGCATCCGCCGCCACCGGCATGCCCCCGGTCGCCGCGCGGGCAACCTTTCCGTCGACGCGCACGTCCATCAGCGGGCCTCCTTCTGGCTGGCGCGCAGCGCCTGGCGAATGTCGTCGATGATGTCGTCGGGATCCTCGAGCCCGATGGAGAGCCGGATCATCTCCTCCCCGATCCCGGCGGCGTCCAGTTGCTCCGCGGTCAGCTGCTGGTGGGTGGTCGAGGCCGGGTGGATGGCGAGCGTCTTGGCGTCGCCGACGTTTGCGAGGTGCGAGACGAGGCGCAGCCGCTCCACGAACGCCGCCCCCGCCTTGCGCCCGCCCGCGATGCCGAAGGTGAAGATCGAGCCGCAGCCCTTCGGCAGC
>JAJLJT010000306.1:0-3335 GCA_033844555.1 Alphaproteobacteria bacterium
ACCCACTCCACGCCCCAGAAGGTGTCGAGCGTGGTCATCCAGCCGGTCAGCGCCGTGCCCGCGAGGCCCGCCAGCAGCCCGGCGATCATCAGGCCGCCCGCCGGGTTGTGGCCGAGGTAGCGCGGCTCGTCCCCGCGCAAGGTGGCCTTCAGATAGCCGAGCACCTCCGAAGGCGCGCGGACGAACTGGCTGAACCGCGCGTATTTCGGCCCGGCCAGCCCCCAGGCGAGGCGGAACGCGATCAGCGCGGCGGCCGCATAGCCCGCCCATTCGTGCAGGCTGTCCCATTCGTCCGCCGTGATCCACGCCACGGCGAAGCTGGCGGCGAGCGACCAATGAAAGATGCGGACGAGCGGATCCCAGACGCGGACGGTTGCACCCGCCATCTCAGTCGTCCTTCTTGCTCTTCACCATCTCGAAGGTCTTGGGGTTGAAATAGGCCTCGACCCGCTGGCCCTTGTCGTCGATGGCATAGGCCTCGTAGCAGCCGTCGTCGGTCTTGATCTTCCGGACCTGCCAGCCCTGGTCCTCGAGCTTCTTCTGCAGCGCCTCGCGCGGCTGCCACTCGGACATGGGCACGTCGCACCTGTCGCTTGCGAACGCGGTGCCGGCGCCCGCCGCGGCGGCGATCAGGGTGGCGATGGCGAGGATGGTCTTCATGCGCGTGCTCCCTTGCGAGCGGTTTCGATGCGGGCAACAGTGTCGCGCGGGACTGACGCGCACCTGACGCCCGGCGAGAGGGTCCGTCAGCCCCGTGTCAGCTTCAGCCGGCAGAAATCGCCGGTTTCCCCGCGCCGTTCCGGAACCTGACGCATGCGCATTCTGCTGATCGAGGACGATGCCCTGCTCGGCGCCGCGGTGCGCGACCAGGTCAGCGCCGATGGCCACGCGGTCGACTGGTCGCGCCGGATCGACGAGGCCGAGGCGAGCGTGGCGGGCGTCGCCTACGACCTGATCCTGCTCGACCTGATGCTGCCGGACGGGCGCGGCCTCGACTTCCTGCGGGCGCGGCGGCGGGCGGGCGACGTCACGCCGGTGATCATCCTGACCGCGCGCGACCGGATCTCCGACCGGATCGAGGGGCTGAACGCCGGCGCCGACGACTATCTCGTCAAGCCCTTCGACCTGTCGGAGCTTTCGGCCCGGGTCGCGGCGGTGGCGCGGCGCTATGCCGGCAATCCCAATCCGCTCGTCACCCTCGGCGAGCTTCAGATCGATCTCGCGGCCCGCACCGTGACCCGCGCCGGGCGGCCGGTCGGCCTGACGCAGCGCGAGTGGGCGCTGTTCGAGGCCTTGATCCAGCGCCCCGGCGCGATCGTCTCGAAAGCGCATCTGGAGGACCGGCTCTACGCCTTCGACCGCGAGGTGGAGAGCAACACCATCGAGGTTCACGTGAGCCGCATGCGCAAGAAGCTGGGCGCAGACGCCATCGAAACCGTGCGCGGCATGGGATACCGGATGGCGCGCCCATGAGGGCTCCGAACAGCCTGCAGGGCCGGCTCGGCCTGGCGTTGGCCCTGGCCGTGACCGCCATGTGGCTGGTAGCGACGATCGGCTCCGGCCTGATCGTCCGGCACGAGCTTGACGAGGCCTTCGACAGCGCCCTGCAGGAGGCTGCCCAGCGGCTGCTTCCGCTGGCGGTGGCCGATGTCATGGAACGCGAACCGGGCGCACAGGCGGGACGCGTCGACTCCCTGCACGCGCACCGCGAATACATCACCTATATCGTGCGGGACCGGGACGGCACGCTGCTGCTGCAATCGCATGACGCCGATCCCGCCGACTTCCCGGAACAGCCCGCCGTCTGGTTCCGTACGACCTCCACGCACCGCATCTATGGCGAGGCGGCGGTTTCCGGCACCATCATTCTCGAAGTCGCGGAACCTCTGCAGCACCGGCGCGAGGCGGCGCTGGAATCGGCCCTCGGCCTCCTTGCGCCCCTGCCTTTCGTGATGGCGTTGAGCCTCGCCGGGGTCTGGCTGCTGGTCCGCCGCAGCATGCGGCCGGTGCACACCTTGCGCGGCGAGATCGAACTGCGGGGCAACGGCAACCTCGACCCCGTCTCGGCGCGCAAGCTGCCGACCGAGATCGCGCCCATCGCGGACGCGGTCAACCGCCTGATGGACCGCTTGCGCCGCGCGCTCGACAGCGAGCGCAGCTTCACCGCGAACAGCGCGCACGAGCTGCGCACGCCCATCGCGGCGACCCTCGCCCAGACCCAGCGCCTGATCGCCGAGGCGCCGGAGGGTCCGGTGCGGGAGCGCGCGCGCAGCATCGAGGCCTCGCTCCGCCGCATCGCCCGCCTCGCGGAGAAGCTCATGGACCTCGCGCGCGCGGAGGGCGGCGGACTGACCGCGGAGGAGCCGCAGGACCTCGTGCCCGTGCTCCACCATGTTCTGGAGGAGATGCGCCGCTCCCCCGGTGCCGGGGACCGGATCCGGGGGCCTGCCCCCTCCGGCCACGCCCTCGTCTCCCGTCTCGACGCCGACGCTTTCGCCGTTCTCGTGCGCAATCTCGTCGAGAATGCCCTGCACCATGGCCCGGCGGACGGGCCGGTCGAGGCCGTCCTGCCGGAAGACGGGGTGCTGAGCATCGTCAACGGCGGCCCCCCGGTTCCGCCCGGCACGCTGGCAGGCCTGAAGACGCGCTTTGTCCGCGGGGCGACGGATGCCGACGGATCCGGCCTCGGACTCGCCATTGCCGACACGATCGCCCAGGCGGGCGGCGGCGCGCTCACGCTGCTGTCGCCTGCGAGCGGACGCAACGACGGATTCGAGGCCCGGCTGACGCTCCTGGTCGAGGACCTGTCGCCCCGCCGCTGACCGCCGGGCCTTGCGCCTTCCCGCTGTCAGCTTGCCGACAGGTTCGCCCGCTACACCGGCTGCCATTGGGGGTTCTCCCCGTTGGACGGATGCAGATGACGGGCGAACAGCTCTGGCTGGGTATCGGATTTGTCGGGCAGGCACTCTTTTCCGGGCGCTTCCTCGTGCAATGGATCGCGAGCGAGATGCGCCGGGAAAGCATCGTGCCCCTGGCCTTCTGGTGGTTCAGCATCGCGGGCGGCACCACGCTGTTCGCCTATGCCCTTTGGCGTGAGGATCCCGTCTTCATCGCGGGGCAAGGCCTCGGCCTGGTCATCTATGCGCGCAATCTCGTGCTGATCGGGCGCCGGCGCCGCGAAGACGCGCGCGGGGAGGCCGCGGCATGAGCACGGCGACGGTGACAGGCATGCAGCCCCCAGCCGACGCCCGCCGCAGGACCGCGCTGGCCGCGGCCGCCGCCGCCGGCCTTGTGTTCGCCGGTCTGGCCCTGCTCGGCATCGCGGTGCGTCCGCT
>JAJLJT010000307.1:0-10022 GCA_033844555.1 Alphaproteobacteria bacterium
GATCCGGCAGGACGGGGCGTCGCTGATCGTTTCCGTGGTGGAGAACCCGATTGTCAATCGCGTCGCCTTCGAGGGGAACGATGCCCTCGACGACGAGGAACTCCGGGTCGAGACGCAGCTGCGTCCGCGGGTGGTCTTCACGCGTGCGAAGGCGCAGGCAGACGTCCAGCGTCTGCTCGAGCTATACCGCGCCAATGGCCGGTTCGCTGCAGATATCGAACCGAAAATCATTCAGCAGGATCAGAACCGCGTCGACGTCGTGTTCGAGATCACCGAAGGCGCACTGACGGGAATCCGGCGCATTGCCTTTGTCGGCAACCGGGCGTTCAGCGATTCGACGCTGCGCGGGGAAATCGCGACCAGCGAAAGCGCCTGGTGGAAGATCCTGAGTTCCACTGACACCTATGACCCCGACCGCCTGGCATTCGACCGGGAGCAGTTGCGCCGGTTCTACCTGTCCGAGGGATACGCCGATTTTCAGGTCATCTCGGCGGTTGCGGAGCTGACCGAGGACCAGCAGGACTTCTTCATCACCTTCACGGTGGAGGAGGGGGAGCAGTACCAGTTCGGCGAGGTCTCCGTTTCGAGCGAGATCGTCGATATCGATGCACAGGAATTGCAGGACCGGCTGCGGTTCGCGACCGGCGATACCTATGACGCCAGTGCCGTCGACAAGGCCGTGGACGCCATCACGGTCACTCTGCAGGAGCGCGGATATGCCTTCGCCGAGGTTCGGCCGCGCGTCCGCAAGAACAGCGACACGAACACGATCGATCTCGTGATCGAGGTGCGGGAGGGACCGCGCGTCTATGTCGAGCGGATCGATATCATTGGCAATCTGCGTACGCTCGACCGGGTGATCCGGCGGGAATTCCGGCTGGCGGAAGGGGATGCCTTCAACCGCACGCTTCTCGACGATGCGCGCAAGAACCTTCGTGCGCTCGATTTCTTCAGCTCGGTGAGGATCGACGAGCAGCCGGGGTCCTTGCCCGACCGCGCGAACGTGCGCGTCGAAGTGGAGGAGAAGTCGACCGGCGAGTTGTCCTTCGGCCTCGGTTTCTCCTCGACCGATTCCTTCCTGGGCGACGTCGCGCTGACAGAGCGGAACCTGCTGGGCCGGGGCCAGTTCCTTCGGCTGCGCGCCTCCTTGAGCGGCACCCAGCAGCAATACGAGATCCGGTTCCGGGAACCGAAGGTGTTCGACCGCGACCTGTCGGCGGGCTTCGATCTCTTCCGGGTCGAAACCGACTATCAGAGCGAGTCGTCCTTCGACCAGAAGTCGACGGGGATCGCCCTGCAGGCGGGGTTCCCGCTCTCCGACAACTGGCGGCTGGCGCCGCGCTACCGGTTCTCGGTCGACGAGATCTTCAATGTCCCGGTTACGGCTTCGGCAATCATCCGCGACTCGGAGGGAGAGTTCGCGAATTCCTCCCTCGGCTATGAACTGACCTACGACATTCTCAATGATCCCATCGATCCGACGGGCGGGTTCCGCTTCTCGTTCGAGCAGGACTTTTCCGGGCTCGGCGGCGATGTGCGCATGCTGAAGTCGCGCGCCAGCGCGGTCTATTTCCGCGAAGTGCTCGAAGACGTGGTGACCAGCTTCGCGGTCGAGGGCGGCGCGATCTATCCGTTCGGCGGTTATGACCCGCGCACCACCGACCGGTTCTTCATCGGCGGTTCGGATTTTCTGGGGTTCGAGCGGTCGGGACTTGGCCCGCGCGATACCGCGTCCGTGCGGCGCGATGCTCTCGGCGCGAACTACTATGCCGTCGCCCGCACCGAGGTGGAGTTCCCGCTGGGCGGGCTAAGCGAGATCGGCTTCCGTGGCAGCGTTTACATGGATGCGGGCACGGTGTTCGGCATCGATCAGGACGACGTGATCGGGGTCGATCCGAACACCGGCCAGATCGGCGTCCTGAGCAATATCGAGGACGACGCGAGCCTTCGGCTGTCTGTCGGCTTCGGCCTGGGCTGGGCCTCTCCGATCGGCCCGATCCGGTTCAACTTCACGCAGGCGCTCGTGAAGGAAGACTATGACAAGACCGAGTTCTTCCGGTTCTCGGCCGGTACGCGGTTCTAGGATGGCGGGGCACGCGGTTCCGGTCGGGCGGTTGCTGGGGCTTGCCCTTGCGAGCACGCTACTGGCGGTGGCCGCGCCTGGCTTGCCGTCTCTCACGGCGCGCGCGCAGCAGGCCGACATGTCCTCCCCCCGGCAGGTTCCCGCCGCGAGGATCGCCGTGGTGGATACCGGCGCGCTGATGCGGGACTCGAAGGCCGCAAAACGCATTCAGCAAGAGATCGAGACGCTGAACGCAAGCCTGCAAACCGATGCGACCGCGGCCGAGACCAAGCTGCGCGACGAGCGCGACGCGCTGAACGCACAGCGCAACCTGCTTTCCCAGGATGGGTTTCAGCAACGCGTCCGTGCCTTCGAGGAAGAGGTGCGCGCCACCCAGATCGGCATTCAGGAGCGCAGCCGCGCCATCCAGCTCGCCCAGCAGAAGGCGCAATCGCAGTTGCGCTCGGCGATCGAGCCCATACTGCGCGACATTCTGGCGGAAACGGGCGGGAATCTCCTGCTGGAACGCCAGCGCGTCGTGCTGCACGATGCCGCCATGGATATCACCGCAACCGCACTGGAACGTCTCGATGCCCTCGACCCGCAGATCGAGGTCACCCTTACCGGCGCGGAGCAGTAGCAGGAGCAGGTCATGGCGGATCCTGCCTTCTTCAAACGGGCCGGCGCGATGCCGTTGGCCGAGATCGTGGCGCGCCTGCCGGCGGCGCTCGACGCCGGGCTGGCGGTGCCGGAGGACGGCGCCTTCGTGGTCGAGGATGTTGCGCCGCTATCGACCGCCGGGCCGGCCGATCTGAGTTTCTTCGACAATCGCAAGTACCTTGCCCAGTTCCGGGAAACGCGCGCCGGTGCCTGTGTCGCGCTGGCGCGGTTCGCCAAGGACGCGCCCGCCGGTTGCCGGCTCGTGCTCACGTCCGATCCCTACCGCGCCTACGCCCTCATCGCCCAGGCCTTCTATCCGCAGCCGCCCGTCCTTGCCGGCATCGACCCGCGTGCGGCGATCGACGAGAGTGCGCACGTCGGCGAGGGCGCGCGCGTGGATGCGGGGGCCTGGATTGGGGCCGGTGCGCGGATCGGGGCGCGCACGCATATCGGGCCTGGCGCCGTTGTTGGCGAGGGTGTCACGATCGGGCGCGATTGCCGCATCGGTGCGCATGTCTCGATCACCCATGCCCGCCTCGGCGACCGGATCATCCTTCACCCGGGTGTCCGGATCGGTCAGGACGGGTTTGGCTTCGCCATGGGGCTGCCGTCGCACGCCAAGGTGCCGCAGCTTGGCCGCGTGATCGTGCAGGACGATGTGGAGATCGGCGCGAACACGGCCATCGACCGGGGCGCCGGTCCTGACACCGTGATCGGCGAGGGGACGAAGATCGACAATCTCGTGCAGATCGGACACAACGTCCGCATCGGGCGTCATTGCATCCTGTCCGGCCAGGTCGCGATCGGTGGAAGCACGGTGCTCGGCGACTTCGTGGCGATCGGCGGCAACACGGGCATTTCCAACAGCCTTACGATCGGAACGGGCGCGAAGGTCGCCGGCGGCTCGGGCGTCATGCGCGATATTCCCGCAGGTGCGGTCCATGGCGGCGTGCCGGCGAAGGATATCCAGGAGTTCATGCGCGACATGGCGTTTCTGACACGCCTGCGGAAAGCAAGAGGGGGTGACTTATGAGCGACGGAGCCCTTGAGGCTGTCGACTCCGTCGGGGTCGAACGGATCTGGAAGATGATCCCGCACCGGTATCCGTTCCTGATGATCGACCGCGTGGTCGACATGAAGGCGGGGGAGTCCGCCGTCGGCATAAAGAACGTCACCATCAACGAGCCCTTCTTCCAGGGGCATTTCCCCGTGCGTCCGATCATGCCGGGCGTGCTGATCGTCGAAGCCATGGCCCAGACGGCGGGCGTGCTCGTCGTCCATACGCTCGGACCGGAAGGCGAAGGCAAGCTCGTCTACTTCATGACCATCGACAAGGCACGCTTCCGCCGTCCCGTCACCCCGGGCGACCGGATCCACATTCACGTGTCTGTCGAGCGTAGCAGGGGCAATGTCTGGAAGTTCCGCGGCGAGGCGAAGGTCGAGGGCGCCCTGGTCGCCGAGGCCGAGTTCGGCGCGATGATCGTGGACCCCTGAGGAAAGCCGGAACATTCATGTCCAATATCCATCCGACCGCGATCGTTCATCCCGACGCACAGATCGGATCCGATGTCACCATCGGACCCTACTGCGTCGTAGGCGGCAAGGTCCGCCTCGACGCGGGCGTGCGGCTGCTGTCGCATGTCGCGGTCGACGGGCGCACCCACCTGGGAGAGGGGGTGAGCGTCTATCCCTTCGCATCGGTCGGCCACGCGCCGCAGGACCTCAAGTACCGCGGGGAAGACACAGCCCTCGTGGTTGGCGCGCGGACGGTGATACGGGAACATGCAACCCTCAACCCGGGCACGGAAGGGGGCGGGGGCCTGACCCGCGTCGGCGCCAATTGCCTCATCATGGTGGGCGCCCACGTGGGTCACGACTGCAGCATCGGGGATCATGTGATCCTGGTGAACAACGCAACCTGCGCGGGCCATGTGCAGATCGGCGACCACGCCATCCTCGGCGGTCTTTCGGCCGTGCATCAGTTCGTCCGCATCGGACGGCACGCCATGGTCGGCGGCATGTCGGGGGTCGAGCACGACATCATCCCCTTCGGCCTCGTGACCGGAAACCGCGCGGTGCTGCAGGGGCTGAACCTCGTCGGGCTCAAGCGGCGAGGGTTTTCGAAGCCAGAGATCGGCGCGCTGCGGGCCGCCTATCAGGAGCTGTTCGCCGATGCCGGAACACTGCAGGCCCGTGCCGCCGCCGTCGCGGAGAAGTACGCGGACTCCGATCTCGTGCGCGAGGTGGTCGGCTTCGTGACCGCAGACAGCTCGCGCTCGTTCTGCACGCCCGCGCGGGGCTGATGTCGGGACAGGGGCCGCTGGGCATCGTCGCCGGGGGCGGGGCGCTTCCCGGCCGTCTCGCCGCCGCGGCGCGCGCGGCCGGACGCGCCGTCTACGTCGTTGCGCTGGAGGGGGAGGGTGCCGAGATCGGGGCCGATGCGTCCGTCGGACTGGGTCAGGTCGGGCGGCTGTTCGCCTTGTTGCGCAAGGCCGGATGCCACGAGGTTGCCGTCGCAGGCTATGTTTCACGCCCCGATCTCCGTGCGCTCAAGCTCGACTGGGCGGGCATGCGCCTGTTGCCGCGCCTCGCACCGAAGCTGCGGGGGGGAGACGACGCCCTGATGCGCACCATTGTTGCGGCGTTCGAGGAGGCGGGCTTTCGCGTGATCGGTGCGGAGGAAGTGGCCGCACCGCTCCTCGCACCCGACGCGTGCCTGACCGTCTCCACGCCGTCCGGGGCGGATTGGGCCGACATCGCACGCGCTGACGCCATCGTTACGGCGCTCGCTCCTCTCGACGTGGGGCAGGGTGCCGTCGTGGCGCGCGGCATAGTCCTTGCCATCGAGACGGTGGAGGGCACCGATGCGATGCTCGCCCGTCTCGCCGATCTCCCCGCCCATGTCCGGGGGACAGGCGAGGCCGCGCGCGCCGGTGTGCTTCTGAAGGCTGCGAAGCACGCGCAGGAGCGGCGCCTGGACCTCCCCGCCATCGGGCCGGAGACGGTGCGCCGCGCGGCGGCGGCCGGGCTGGCCGGGATCGCGGTGCGGGCAGGCGATGCACTGATCCTGGACCGGGAAGCCCTCGTTGCGGCGGCGAATGCGGCGGGGCTGTTCGTGATCGGCTACACGGCGCAGGACCTGTCCCGGCATTGCGGAGAGGGCGCATGAGCGCGCAGCGCCGGCGCACGGTGATGATCGTCGCGGGCGAGTATTCGGGCGACCGGCTGGGGGGCGAGGCGATGGCGGCGCTCAAGGCGCGCGCGCCGGGCCGGCTGCGCTTCGTGGGCGTCGGGGGCCCCGCGATGGAGGCCGAGGGGCTGGAGAGCCTGTTTCCGCTCGACGACATCGCGGTCATGGGGCTCGGTGACGTTCTGCCGGGCATCGGCCGCATTCTTGCCCGCCTGCGGGCGGCTGTCGCCCTGGCGCAGCGGGAGTCACCGGATCTCCTGCTCACCATCGACTCGCTTGGCTTCAACGGGCGGCTCGCACGCCGGGTGCGGGCAGGGCGACCCGATATGCCTATCCTGCACTACGCTGCGCCGAAGCTCTGGGCCTGGCTGCCGGGCCGCGCGCGCAAGCTGAAGGGCGTGTACGACGAGCTTCTGTGCCTTTTCCCGTTCGAGCCTGCTTTCTTCGCGGACTTCGGTCTTCCCGCAACCTTCGTGGGGCATCCGGTCGTCACGCGCGTGCCGCCCGATCCTGCGGCGGGCGCGGCTTTCCGGGCGCGTTACGGCATCCCGGCGGACGCGCCGCTGCTTGCCGTTCTGCCCGGCAGCCGAACGTCCGAAGTGACGCGCCTCCTTCCGGCCTTCGGCGAGACCGTCCGCCGGCTTCGGACGGACCGTCCCGGCCTTTGGACAGTGACGCCGACCGTTCCATCCCAGGCCACCCGCATCGGGGCGGCGCTCCAGGCCTGGGGCGGACAAACGCTGACGGTCACGGGGGAGGCAGAGAAGTTCGCGGCCTTCCATGCGGCCGATGCCGCGCTCGCGGCCTCGGGCACCGTGTCGCTGGAGCTTGCGGCAGCCGGAACGCCGATGGTCGTGGCCTACCGCGTTGGCGGCCTTAGCGCCGCGGTCGCCCGGCGGCTGATCCGCGTGCGCTACGCCACGCTGGTCAACATCCTGCTCGACCGGCCTGTCGTCCCCGAGTTGTTGCAGCACGCCTGCACGCCCACGCGCCTGACCGAAGCGGTTGGCGGCCTCCTGAACGACGACGCCGCGCGCCAGATGCAGCGCGCGGCGTTTGCCGAAGCCATGGAGATGCTGGGCCGGGGCGGACCTCCACCCGCCGAGCGGGCGGCGGACGCGATCGCCCGCCGTCTCGGCCTCTGACCGGTCAGCGCTTGCCGAGCGGCACATAGTCCCGCGCCGTGGGCCCGGTGTAGAGCTGGCGCGGACGGCCGATCCGTTGCTCGGGATCCTCGATCATCTCCTTCCACTGCGCGATCCAGCCGACCGTTCGGGCCAGCGCGAAGAGCGCGGTGAACATCGTCACCGGGAAGCCCAGAGCGCGCAGCGTGATGCCGGAATAGAAGTCGATGTTCGGATAGAGCTTCTTCTCGACGAAGTACTCGTCCGAGAGCGCGATGCGCTCCAGTTCTACGGCGACTTCGAGGAGGGGATCGTTCTTGATGCCCAGTTCGTTCAGCACCGCGTGGCACTGCTTCTGCATCACCTTCGCGCGCGGGTCGTAGTTCTTGTAGACCCGGTGGCCGAAGCCCATCAGCCGGAAGGGATCGTTCTTGTCTTTCGCGCGCTTGATGTATTCCGGAATGCGGTCGACCGTGCCGATCTCTTCCAGCATCTGCAACGCGGCCTCGTTCGCGCCGCCATGCGCCGGCCCCCAGAGGCACGCGATACCCGCCGCGATGCAGGCGAACGGGTTCGCACCGGACGACCCGGCCAGGCGCACGGTCGATGTGGACGCGTTCTGCTCGTGATCGGCGTGCAGGATGAAGATGGTGTCGAGCGCCTTGGCCAGCACCGGGTTCGGCGTGTATTCCTCGCACGGCACGGCGAAGCACATGCGCATGAAATTCTCGGTGTAGCCGAGGTCGTTGCGCGGATACACGAAGGGCTGGCCGATCGAGTACTTGTAGGCCATTGCCGCAATCGTCGGCACCTTGGCCACGAGCCGATGGGTCGCGATCTTGCGCTGCTCGGGATCGTTGATGTCGGTGGAGTCGTGGTAGAAGGCCGAGAGCGCGCCGACGACGCCCACCATCACGGCCATCGGGTGCGCATCGCGGCGGAAACCGCGGAACAGGAACTGGATCTGCTCGTGCACCATCGTGTGGTAGGTGATGGTCTTCTCGAAGTCCTCGCACTGCGCGGGCGTGGGAAGTTCGCCATAGAGCAGGAGGTAGCAGACCTCGAGAAAGTGCGACTGCTCCGCAAGCTGGTCGATCGGGTAACCGCGATAGAGAAGAACGCCCTCGTCGCCGTCGATATAGGTGATCTTGGAGGAGCAGCTGGCCGTCGATGTGAAGCCCGGGTCGTAGGTGAACTTGCCCGTCGAGCCATAGAGCTTGCGCACGTCGATGACGTCGGGTCCCACCGTGCCCGCATGAATCGGCAGCTCGTGCTTCTGTCCACCCACATCCAGCGTTGCAGTCTTGTTGTTGTCGGTCACTGCATCCCTCCTCGAGGCTGAGGTCGCAAGGCAACACCCGGTCTGAAGGTCCGGTGGCACAGGCGACGAATAGAGGTCTCCGCGACGGGTTATACGGCGTTGGGGCGCCCCCGCCAATCGCCGCGCACCATAAGGCCTTGAAAGGCTGCCGTCACGTCCCGAAATCGGGGGGCGCTCATGCCCCCGACGCGGCCGCTTCCAGCCGTTTCAGCGCCGTTTCCCGGCCAACGCCTTCGAGCACGGAGAAGAGGCTTGGGCTCGCGGTGCGGCCAACCACGCTTGCCCGGATCGCGGGACCGAGCGCGCCGAGCTTGAGGCCCTTGTCCTTCAGGTGAGCCTTCACCGCGGTCTCGATCTCAGCCGCCTGCCACGAACGGACAGATGCAAGTGCGGCTGCGAGGTCGCCAAGACGCGCCCGCGCCTCGTCCGTGAGAATCTGCGCCGCCGCCTCGTCGGGGGCGATCACCTCGTCGGTCAGCAGGAAGGATGCCTGGTCGAGCAGGTCGGCCAGCGTGCTCGCCCGTTCGCGCAACGCATCGAGCATCCCTGCGATCCGGGCGCGCTGCGCCGCCGTGAAGGCGGCATGACCGTGAGAGGCGGCAAAGGCTTCCAGCGCCTCCAGCACCTCGTCCTGCGGCATGGCGCGCAGGTAGTGCGCGTTCACGTTGCGCATCTTTTCGAAGTCGAGGCGCGAGGGCGACTTGCCGAGGTCGGCAATGTCGAACCATTCGATCGCCTGCTCGGTCGAGAAGATCTCGTCGTCGCCATGCCCCCACCCGAGCCGCGCGAGATAGTTCCGCATGGCAGCCGGCAGGTACCCCTGGTCGCGGTACCAGTCGACACCGAGCGCGCCATGCCGCTTTGACAGCTTCGCGCCGTCCGGACCATGAATGAGCGCGATGTGCGCATATTCCGGCACAGGCCAGCCGAGCGCCTCGATCAATTGCGTCTGGCGGGCCGCGTTGGTCAGGTGGTCGTCGCCGCGCAGCACGTGCGTGACGCCCATGTCCCAGTCGTCGACAACGACGGAGAGCATGTAGGTCGGCGTGCCGTCGGAGCGCAGAAGCACCATGTCGTCGAGTTGCGTGTTGGGGATGCGGACGTCGCCCTGGACGAGGTCACGAATGACCGTCTCGCCCGCACGCGGCGCGCGAAAGCGCACGGCGAACGGGCGGCCCGCCGGAGCCTCCCGCCAGTCGCGATCGCGCCAGGGGCTTTCGACGCGCCCCCCTTCGGCGCGGGCACGTGCGCGCTCCGCCTCCAGCTCCTCCGCGGTCATGTAGCACCGATAGGCCTTGCCCTCGTCGAGCAAGCGGTTCGCGGCCCTCGCATGCGTCTCCATCCGCGAGAACTGGAAGACCGCTTCCCCATCCCAATCGAGACCCAGCCATCTCAGCCCGTCGAAGATCGCCTGGATGGCCGCCTCGGTGGAGCGCGCGCGATCCGTATCCTCGATGCGCAGGAGGAACTGTCCACCCGTATGGCGTGCATAAAGCCAGTTGAACAACGCCGTCCGCGCGTTTCCAATGTGCAGGAATCCGGTGGGCGAGGGGGCGAAGCGGGTGACGACGGTCCGGTGGTCGGCCATGTGGCGTCCTTTGGTTCTTGCGCTGCAAAAGAAGGGCGCGGCTTCCTTACCACCGGCGGCGCAGGCTTTGAAGTCCG
>JAJLJT010000308.1:0-8725 GCA_033844555.1 Alphaproteobacteria bacterium
AAGGCCGCCCCGGTTGCCCGGAGCGGCCTTCGTCATGCGCGACTGGTGCGTGCGATCCGGCGAGGGATCAGACGCTGTAGTACATCTCGAACTCGACCGGGTGCGGCGTGTGCTCGAAGTTGTACACCTCTTCCATCTTCAGCTCGATGTAGGCATCGATCTGGTCGTCGGTGAACACGCCGCCCTTCTTCAGGAACTCCCGGTCGCCGTCGAGGGCTTCCAGCGCCTCGCGCAGGCTGCCGCACACGGTCGGGATGTCCTTCAGCTCTTCCGGCGGCAGGGCATAGAGGTCCTTGTCCATCGGGTCGCCCGGATGGATCTTGTTCTCGATGCCGTCGAGGCCGGCCATCATCAGCGCCGTGTAGGTCAGGTACGGGTTGCCCGAGGGATCGGGGAAGCGGCACTCGATCCGCTTGCCCTTCGGCGAGGGCGAGTAGGGGATGCGGATCGACGCCGAGCGGTTGCGCGCGGAGTAGGCGAGCAGGACCGGTGCCTCGAAGCCCGGGATCAGACGCTTGTAGGAGTTCGTCGAGGCGTTCGAGAAGGCGTTGATCGCGCGGGCGTGCTTGATGATGCCGCCGATGTAGTAGAGGCAGGTGTCCGACAGGTCGGCGTAGCCCGAGCCCGCGAACAGCGGCTTGCCATCCTTCCAGATCGACTGGTGCACGTGCATGCCAGAGCCGTTGTCGCCCTTCACCGGCTTCGGCATGAAGGTCGCCGTCTTGCCGTAGGAGGCCGCCACCTGGTGGATGGCGTACTTGTAGATCTGCATCATGTCGCCGCAGCGCGTGAGCGTGGAGAACTTGAAGCCCAGCTCATGCTGCGAGGGCGCCACCTCGTGGTGATGCTTCTCGACCTCGACGCCCATCTCCGCCATGGCCGACAGCATCTCGGAGCGGATGTCCTGGGCGCTGTCCACCGGCGGCACCGGGAAGTAGCCGCCCTTGACGCGCGGACGGTGGCCGAGGTTGCCCGGCTCCATCATGCGGTCGGTGTTGTAGGGGCCTTCGTCGCTGTCGATCTCGACCGCGACCTTGTTCATCGCGACCTTCCAGCGGATGTCGTCGAACATGAAGAATTCGGCTTCCGGACCGCAGTAGACCGTGTCCCCGACGCCCGAGGCCTTCAGATAGGCTTCCGCCTTCTTCGCCGTCGTGCGCGGGTCGCGGCCATAGGCCTCGCCCGTGAACGGCTCCAGCACGTCGCAGGTGATCGACATGGTGGTCTGGGCGAAGAACGGATCGATGAACGCCGTCGCCGTGTCCGGCATGAGAACCATGTCGGATTCGTTGATCGCCTTCCAGCCGGAGATGGACGAGCCATCGAACATCTGGCCGTCCTCGAAGAACGACTCGTCAACCATGCCGACGTCGAACGTGACATGCTGCCACTTGCCCTTCGTGTCGGTGAAGCGCAGATCGACGTACTTGACGTCCTTGTCCTTGATTTCCTTCAGAAGCTTTTCAGCCGAGCTCATTGATCCATCGCCCTTTTTCGGTTCGAGTTGCTGGTTCTTGTCATCGTTGGAGCTAGCGCCCCGGACCTGGTCCGGTCCTTGCGCCGCTGATGGGCGCGCCGTCCGTCCCGGCCCTGCTCGCGGGCTGCCGTTCGGCCGGCCGTCCGCGAAGTTCCGTCAATCCGCCGCCATGCCCACCCCTGGGCGCCGCGCGGCGGTTCGTCCTCAGATCGCCTCCGTCCCGGTCTCGCCGGTGCGGATGCGCACGGCCTCTTCGACATTGGTCACGAAGATCTTGCCGTCGCCGATGCGGCCCGTGCGCGCGGCGTTGGTGATCGCCTCGATCGCACGCTCGACGAGGCCGTCGTCGAGCACGATCTCAAGCTTCACCTTCGGCAGGAAGTCGACCACGTACTCCGCGCCGCGATACAGTTCCGTGTGGCCCTTCTGGCGGCCGAAACCCTTCGCCTCCGTGACCGTGATGCCCTGCAGGCCGACCTCCTGGAGGGCCTCCTTCACATCGTCGAGCTTGAAGGGTTTGATGATCGCCTCGATCTTCTTCATGGACGCCTGTTCTCCTCGCCGGCCTACGGTCCCTGGCCCAAGTCGCTTGGCCCCTGTTAAGCATGCGGCGTGCCAGTTTGCCCGCCGCACGCGCAACACCCGGCCTGACGCGCCTTCGGGCAGTGTGCGAGGACAGCCGGCGGCATCCGGTGCCCGGAAAATGTGCACGTCTGACCAAGAAATGTGCATCTGGTGCCGGTTGAGGCATCGTGCCGCTTTCCGCGCCCCGTGACTTTGACCTGGGGCAAGGCGTGCGCGACCGTGAAATGCGTACGCAGCACGTGGAGCCCGGGCGGATGGGTGCCTGGCCGGCCAGCGGAGTGACGGGCATGCAGCAGATCTTCGAATTGGACGATTGGGCGGCGCCGGTGCCGCTGCTGACGCCGCACGAGATGGGGCAGGCGGACGCCGCGGCGATCGCGGCGGGCACGCCGGGCACGCTGCTCATGGCCAGGGCGGGCCGGGCCGTCGCCGACGCGGTGCAGCGCCGCCTCGGCCATCGTCAGGGCGCGCGCGCGGCAGTCCTGTGCGGACCGGGCAACAATGGCGGCGACGGCTTCGTGGCGGCACGCCTGCTTGCCGACGAGGGCGTTCGCGTGACCCTGTTCCTGCTGGGCGCGCGGGAAGATCTGGGCGGGGACGCCGGGGACGCGGCACGGCAATGGCTGGAGGAGGTACATCCGCTCCAAGCCGCGCTCGACCTGCTGGACGGCGAGGGGGACAGACAGCCGCACGTCTGGGTCGACGCGCTGTTCGGCGCGGGCCTCTCACGCCCGCTGGAGGGGGTGGCGCGGCGCGTCGTCGAGGCGCTGGACGCAAAAGGTGCGGAGGTCGTCGCGGTCGACGTGCCCTCCGGTCTCGACGGCGCGACGGGCGAGGTGCGTGGCGCCGCGGCCCATGCCGCGGAGACGGTGACCTTCGCCACGCTGAAGCCGGGGCACCTGCTCTATCCGGGGCGGGCGCTGTGCGGCGCGCTGACGGTCGCCGACATCGGCATACCGGAGGCGGCGGTGACGGACCTCGCGCCGAAGGCGTTTGCCAATGCGCCGGGCCTGTGGCGCGAGGCGTTCCCGGTGCCCGATGCGGCGGGGCACAAGTATACGCGCGGGCACCTGGGCGTGCTGAGCGGCCCGGCGGTGCAGTCGGGGGCGGCACGGATGGCGGCGCGCGGGGGCTTGCGCGCAGGTGCGGGGCTCGTCTCCATGATCTGCGCGCCGTCAGCGGCCATGGTGCTGGCGAGCCACCTCACCGCGGTCATGGTCAAGCCGGTGCGCGGAGAGGAGGCCGCGGTGGACCTGATGGCGCGGCACCGCATCGCGACGCTCGTCGCCGGGCCGGGTCTCGGCACCGACGAGGGCGCGCGCGAGCGGCTTGTCGCCGCGCTGGCGGCCCCGGCGGAGGGGGCGGGGGTGACCGGCCTCGTGCTCGACGCCGATGCGCTGACGCTGCTTGCGGAACGCGGCGAGGGGATCGCGGACCGGATGCCGGAGCGGACGGTGCTGACCCCCCACGAGGGGGAGTTTGCGCGCCTTTGCCCGGATCTCGGCCTGCATGCCGCCGGACAGACGTTGAGCCGCCTCGACCGGGCGCGGGCGGCGGCGGCGCGGCTGGGCGCGGTCGTGCTGCTGAAGGGGCCCGACACGGTTGTGGCGGCGCCGGACGGGCGCACGGGCATCGCGGCCAATGCACCGGCGTGGCTCGCCACCGCGGGATCGGGCGACGTGTTGGCGGGCGTCGCCGGCGGGCTGCTCGCGCAAGGGATGCCGGCGTTCGAGGCGGCATGCGCGGCGGTCTGGATGCACGGGGCCGCCGCCGCGATCTGCGGACCGGGCCTCGTCGCCGAGGACCTTCCTGAAGCGCTGCCGGAAGTCCTTGCCGCGCTCGTCGGGGATGCGGGGCTGCCGGCGCCGATCCATCTCGCGCCCGCCGCCGAACCGTGATACGTCCACCGCCCACAGAGGTCATGTTGCGGGCGTGGCGGAACTGGTAGACGCGCCAGGTTTAGGTCCTGGTGCCGCAAGGCGTGGGGGTTCGAGTCCCTCCGCCCGCACCAAACGGGAGGGCGCGGCGCGCCGCGCCGAATTCGACGACCTGTCCCAAGGGGGCTTGAGACGCGCGCGCCATCCTTATAGATAGGCGGCTCGATTTTCCTCACACCGAACGGATGCAAGGGCGCCATGGACGTCAAGGAACTGAACCGCGAAGGCCTGTCCCGCGAATATGCGGTGACGATTCCGGCCACCGAACTGGACGCGCAGATGAACAGCCAGCTCAATGAGCTGTCGGCCAATGTGCGCATGAAGGGGTTCCGCCCTGGCAAGGTGCCGGTGTCGCTTCTGCGCAAGCAGTACGGCCGCCAGCTGATGGGCGACGTGATCCAGAAGTCGGTGACCGAAAGCTCGCAGAAGCTGCTGGAGGACGAGGGCATCCGCCCCGCCGGCCAGCCCGCGATCGAGGTCACGAAGTTCGAGGAAGGCGGCGACCTGGAATACAAGATCTCCGTGGACCTGATGCCGGAAATCCCGGAGCAGGACTTCGGCGCGCTGAAGCTGGAGCGCCCGACCCTCAAGGAGGATGACCTCGAGAAGGAGGTCGAGGCGACGCTTGCGCGCCTGGCGGAATCCAACACGGCGTTCGAGCCGCGCGGCAAGACGGCGCAGGCGAAATCGGGCGACCAGGTGCTGATCGACTTCGTGGGCCGCATCGACGGAGAGGCGTTCGAGGGCGGCGCGGCGGAAGACTACGAGCTGACGCTGGGGTCGGGCGCCTTCATTCCCGGCTTCGAGGATCAGCTCGTCGGCAAGAAGACCGGCGCCAAGACCGACGTGAAGGTCACCTTCCCGGAGGAGTACGGCGCGAAGGAACTGGCCGGCAAGGAAGCCGTGTTCGAAGTCACCGTCAAGGAAGTGCGCGCGCCCAAGCCGGTGGAGGTCGACGATGCCTTCGCCACGCAGTTCGGCGCGAGCGACCTCGAAAACCTCAAGCAGATGATCCGCGACCAGCTGTCGCGCGACTTCGGCGGGGTTTCGCGCGGGCGCCTGAAGCGCAAGCTTCTGGACGCGCTCGACGATCTCTACGACTTCGAGCTGCCGTCCCGCATGCTGGAGAACGAGGCGAAGGACGTCGCCCGCCAGCTGACACCGCAGGAAGAGCACAGCCACGATCACGATCACGATCACGACCATGACCATGACCATGACCATGACCATGACCACGATCATGATCATGCGCACGAGGCGAAGGAGCCGGAAGTTACCGACGAGCACCGCAAGCTCGCCGAGCGGCGCGTGCGCCTGGGCCTCGTGCTGGCCGAGATCGGGCAGAAGAACAACATCACCGTGTCCGACGAGGAGGTGAACCGCCTCATCATGCAGGAGGCGCGGCGCTTCCCCGGGCAGGAGCAGCAGTTCCTCGACTACATCCGCCAGAACCCGCAGTATGCGGCGCAGTTCCGCGCGCCTCTTTTCGAGGACAAGGTCGTGGACTATCTGCTGGAGCGGGCCGAGATCACCGACACGCCGGTCAGCAAGGACGAGCTGATGGCCGATCCGGACGAGGACGAGGCCGGCGCGTCCTGAGCCGCGGCAAGGGCAGGGCGTTCGCGCGCGGCCGTCGCGGGTTAACCGGCTCTTTTCCGGTCGCGTGTCAGGGTCCGGCCAGAACGGCCGCGTGCGGGGCGGTTCGATATCGCCCCGCGGCGCAGTTTGAGGAACAGGTCAAGCAAGAGGCGGACGCGTTGCCATGAGAGACCCCATCGACACCTACATGAACACCCTGGTCCCGATGGTGGTCGAGCAGACCAACCGCGGCGAGCGGGCGTTCGACATCTACTCCCGCCTGCTGAAGGAACGGATCATCTTTCTGACCGGACCGGTGGCGGACGGGGTCTCCAGCCTGATCGTGGCGCAGCTTCTGTTCCTCGAGGCCGAGAACCCCAAGAAGGAAATCAGCTTCTACATCAACTCGCCGGGCGGTGTGGTGACCTCGGGCATGGCGATCTACGACACCATGCAGTACATCAAGCCGAAGGTCTCGACGCTGTGCGTCGGTCAGGCGGCGTCGATGGGGTCGCTGCTGCTGGCGGCCGGCGCGCCGGGCATGCGCTTCGCGCTTCCGAACGCCCGCGTGATGGTGCATCAGCCGTCGGGCGGCTTCCAGGGCCAGGCGTCGGACATCGAGCGGCACGCCCGCGAGATTCTCGAGCTGAAGAAGCGCCTGAACAACGTGTATGTGGAGCACACCGGCCGCACCATGGAGGAGATCGAGCGCGCGCTCGACCGCGACACCTTCATGACCGCGGAAGAGGCCAAGGCCTTCGGGATCGTCGACGAGGTGGTCACCCAGCGTCCCGGCAAGGCGGACGACGACGGCGACAAGGGCAAGCCGTCCTGACGCACCGCCCCGCCCTGCGCCGCACTTCGGCACGGGGCGTGCTGCGCGCCCCTTGTTTCGGCCCGGTAATGGCTTATTGATCCTAGTGTGACTATCGTGCTCGTATTGGCCGGTGGTGACTCGGGCAGGGTGCCCGGCACGGATCGTGCATCGGCCCTGCCAAGGCCGTCAGGGCGGCACGCGCACGGCGCCGCGAACCGCGGCCCGTATGACAGACGGATCCCGGCAGCGACCGGGGTTCAGGGGTGTTAAGGAGTGAGCATGAGCAAGGTCAGCGGCAGCAACACCGGAGCAGGCGGCGGCAGCGGCGACTCCAAGAACACGCTCTATTGCTCCTTCTGCGGCAAGAGCCAGCACGAGGTGCGCAAGCTGATCGCCGGACCCACGGTGTTCATCTGCGACGAATGCGTCGAGCTGTGCATGGACATCATCCGCGAGGAGAACAAGACCTCGCTGGTGAAGTCGCGCGACGGCGTGCCCACCCCGCAGGAAATCCGCAAGGTGCTCGACGACTATGTGATCGGCCAGGACTTTGCCAAGAAGGTCCTGTCGGTCGCGGTCCACAACCACTACAAGCGGCTCAACCACGCGACCAAGAACAACGACGTCGAACTGGCGAAGTCGAACATCCTGCTGATCGGCCCGACGGGCTGCGGCAAGACGCTGCTGGCGCAGACGCTGGCGCGCATCCTCGACGTGCCGTTCACGATGGCGGACGCCACGACGCTGACCGAAGCGGGCTATGTCGGCGAGGACGTGGAGAACATCATCCTCAAGCTGCTGCAGTCGGCCGACTACAATGTCGAGCGGGCGCAGCGCGGCATCGTCTATATCGACGAGGTCGACAAGATCAGCCGCAAGTCGGACAATCCCTCGATCACCCGCGACGTTTCGGGCGAGGGCGTGCAGCAGGCGCTGCTGAAGATCATGGAAGGCACCGTCGCCTCCGTGCCGCCGCAGGGCGGGCGCAAGCATCCGCAGCAGGAGTTCCTGCAGGTCGACACGACCAACATCCTGTTCATCTGCGGCGGCGCGTTCGCTGGGCTCGAGAAGATCATCTCCAGCCGCGGCACGGGCAGCTCGATCGGCTTCGGCGCCGAGGTGAAGTCGGTCGAGGACCGGCGCACCGGAGAGGTGCTGCGCCAGGTGGAGCCGGAAGACCTGCTGAAGTTCGGTCTCATTCCGGAATTCATCGGCCGGATGCCGGTCCTGGCGACGCTGGAGGACCTCGACGAGGATGCGCTGATGGACATTCTCCAGCAGCCGAAGAACGCGCTCGTCAAGCAGTACCAGCGTCTGTTCGAGATGGAGGACGTGAGCCTCACCTTCTCCGAGGATGCGCTGCGCGCCATCGCGCGCAAGGCGATCGCCCGCAAGACGGGCGCGCGGGGCCTGCGCTCCATTCTCGAGGGCATCCTGCTGGAGCCGATGTACGACCTGCCGTCCATGAACGGCGTGGAAGAGGTCGTGATCAACGGCGAGGTCGTGGAAGGGCGCGCCAAGCCGCTGCTCATCTACGCCGACCGCCGCGAGGATGTCGGGACTTCCGCGTGACGCGGGCGGGCACAAGCACTGGCTTGTCGCGCGCGGGCTTGATCCCACATCTTGTCGATACCACGTCATCCATCGTGATGACCGGACCGGTTGCCCATGTGGGGGCCGGCTTCCCTCAGATGTGAGTTCGCCATGACAGAACAGAACCAAGCGACTTCTGGCGTCTACCCGGTGTTGCCGCTCAGGGACATCGTGGTGTTTCCGCACATGATCGTGCCGCTCTTCGTGGGGCGCGACAAATCGGTGCGGGCGCTCGAGGACGTGATGAACAACGACAAGCAGATCCTGCTTGCGACCCAGCGCGATGCGTCGAACGACAACCCGGGCCAGGGCGACATCTTCGAGGTCGGCACGATCGCGTCGGTGCTGCAGCTGCTGAAGCTGCCGGACGGCACGGTGAAGGTGCTGGTCGAGGGCGTGAAGCGCGCCCGCGTCACCGGCTATCTCGAGAACGAGGAGTTCTTCGAGGCGGAAGCGACGCCGCTCGACGAGCGTGCGGAGGACGCGCGCGAGATCCAGGCGCTGGTGCGCACCGTCTCCACGCAGTTCGAGCAGTATGTGAAGCTCAACAAGAAGGTGCCGCCGGAGGTGCTGGTCACGGTCAGCCAGATCGACGAAGCCTCCAAGCTCGCCGATACGGTTGCCGGGCACCTCGCGGTCAAGATCGCCGACAAGCAGGCGCTTCTCGAACTGCCGACCGTGAAGGAGCGGCTGGAGAAGGTGCTGGAGCTGATGGAGGGCGAGATCGGCGTCCTCCAG
>JAJLJT010000309.1:0-6551 GCA_033844555.1 Alphaproteobacteria bacterium
GTCACGCCCACCAGAACCTCGTGCCAGCGGCCCTTCTCGCGGCGGAACTGGCGGATCGGCAGGGCGTCCAGAAACTCGTTGGCGAGCAGCAGGAGCGGGCCGCCGCCCGCGTCGAGCGCGGCGTCGAGCGTTTCTGCCCAGCCGAGGCCGATGCCGGAGGACAGGGGGGCGAGCGTCGCCTCCTGCACCTTCCGCAGGCGCGGGCTTGCCTCGACGAGGCGGACGCGCAGGCTCTCGCGCAGGGGCGGCACCGCCTTCAGCGCGCGAAGGGCATCCGCCATCAGCGTGCCGCGCCCGGGGCCGGGCTCCACCAGCAGGGGCCGTGCGGGCGCGCCCTGGTCGAGCCAGCCTTGCGCGATCCAGAGGGCCAGAACCTCCCCGAACACCTGGGAAATCTCGGGCGCGGTGATGAAGTCGCCGCGCGCGCCGAACGGCTCGGCGGTCGTGTAGTAGCCGCCCTGCGGGTCGAGCAGGGCGCGCGCCATGTAGCGGGCGAGCGGCATCGGCCCGTCGGCCGCGATCTCCGCCGCGATGCGGGCGGCGAGGGAGAGCGGCGGCGCGCTCACGCTCCGGCCTGCCCCTTTGCCCGCAGCGCGAACCACAGGCCGATCAGCACCATCGGCAGCGACAGCACCATGCCCATGGTCACGCCGGTCCAGCCGAGCGGAACCAGATAGCCGATGTGGGCGTCCGGCTCCCGCACCGTCTCGACGACGATCCGGGAGAGGCCGTAGCCGATGAGGAAGACGCCGGTGACGAGGCCCGGCCGCTCCAGCGCGTCGCGCCGGTGGGTCAGGACGCGCAGGACGATGAAGAGCAGGAGACCTTCGAGCGCGGCCTCGTAAAGCTGGCTCGGATGGCGCGCCTCCAGACGCCCGTCGGGCGCAACCGGAAACAGCACCGCCCACGGCACGTCGGTCGCGCGGCCGTAAAGCTCGGCATTGATGAAGTTCGCGATGCGCCCGAAGAAGAGCCCGATGGGAGCGGCGGCGGCGATGGAATCGCCCAGAGAAAACAGCGGGATGCCGCGCTTTCTTGCAAAGCCCGCGATGGCGAGGATCACGCCCAGGAAGCCGCCGTGGAAGGACATGCCCCCCTCCCACAGCACGGGGATCTGCAGCGGGTTCGCGAGATAGTAGCCGGGGTTGTAGAAAAGCACATAGCCGAGCCGCCCGCCGAGGATCACGCCCAGCGCGACCCAGGTGAGGAGGTCGAAGATGTCGTCGGCGGTCGCGGGCGCGCCCCGGCGGCCCCAGATGTCCTCGCGCCGCATCAGCCGCACGACATAGCGCCAGCCGAGCACCAGCCCGGCGATATAGGCGAGCGCGTACCAGCGAATCGCGAGCGGCCCGATCTCGACCAGCACGGGATCGATCGCGGGGAAGGGGATCGCGGCGGCGTACATGGGCGGCCCTGCCTGCTTCGAGGAGAATGTCCGGGCCGGAGAGTGGGCGGGGCGCGCGGCGGCGTCAAGAAGCCCTGCGGGCGCGGAGACTTGCCCAAGCGCCCTGCGGGCGCGGAGACTTGAAAGCCGGGGGCAAGGGTGTCATGTCCATAATCCCGAAAGCGAAGCGTGCGCGAAGGCGAGGTCAGGGCCATGCAAACGAGAAACCGGCTGCTCGACGATCTGGCGAAACTCGCCACCAATGCGGCGGGCCTGGCGCAGGGCGTGCGCGACGAGGCGGAAACCGCGATCAAGGCGCAACTGGAGAGGCTGATGGGCGAGATGGACGTGGTGAACCGCGAGGATTTCGACGCCATGGCCGAACTGGCCCGCAAGACGGCGGAGCGCAACGCGGAACTGGAGGCGCGGCTCGCCCGCCTCGAGGACGCCTTCGCGAAACTGCCGCATCACCTGCGCCATCCCGCGCAGAGCGGCACGGACGGCGACCCGGGCGGGCCGTAAGCCCGCGCGCCGGGAGGCTTTCGCCAATTCCTCCACAGCTCGTTGGAGCCCCCCTCCGGAGCGCCGCTTGCAGCGCCCTGATTCTTGCGTCACCCTGCTAGGGCTCGTGTGCCTCTAGAGGGGTTTCCCCAACATGTGCCATGGCACGCAAGATCTGGTGTCCGGACGGCCTCTTGGGCCGATGCCGGGCTTTTTTCTTTCCCGGAGGGCAGGTCCATGACGGTCGTCACGTTCGACAGCACGCCTGAGCGCGCCAATCCGCTCGACATGATCGAGGAGACGGTGTTCGGGGAGGATTGGCCGTGCGAGCGCACCGCCGACGACGAACTGCTCGTGACGGTCAAGGGGAACTGGTGCGACTACCAGATCGCGATCACCTGGCGCGACGACATGGGCACGCTGCACCTCGCCTGCGCGTTCGACGCAGGCCTGCCGAAGCACGGCCTCGGACCGGAGCGGACGGCGGAGCTTTACGTGCTGGCCGGCAAGATCAACGAGCAATTGCTGCTCGGCCATTTCGACATGTGGCAGGAGGAAAGCTCCATCGTCTACCGGCAGGGCGTGCTGGTGCACGGGGGCGCGACGGGGCCTGAGCAGTGGGAGTGCCTGTTGCACATCGCGGTCGAGACGTGCGAGCGGTACTATCCGGCGTTTCAGTTCGTGCTGTGGGGCGGGAAGAGCGCGAAGAACGCGCTGGACGCCGCCATGGTGGAGACCGTCGGGGAGGCGTAAGGAAGACTTGCAGGAACAGGGCTCAGACAGGCAGGGCGGCGTCGGTCCGGACGCCCCCCTCGTGCTCGTCGGCGCGGGCCGCATGGGCGGCGCGATGCTCGAAGGCTGGATCCAGAACGGCGTGGCGGGCCCCGCGGGCGTGGTGATCGACCCCGGCGTGGGCGAGCGCATGGCGGGGCTGGTGCGCGAGGCGGGCCTGCGGCTCAACCCGGATGTGGCCGAGGTTCCGGCACCGCGGGTGATCGTGCTCGCCGTCAAGCCGCAGATGATGGACAAGGTGCTGGCGGACGCCGTGCGCATGGCGGGGCCGGGCACGCTGATCCTCTCGGTCGCGGCGGGCAAGACGGTCGCGGGCTTCGAGGCGGCGTTCGGCGCGTCCCAGCCGGTCATCCGGGCGATGCCGAACACGCCCGCCGCCATCGGGCGCGGCATGACCGTCTGCTATCCCAACGCGGCGGTGAGCGCCGACGACCGCGCGCTCGCCACCCTGCTGCTGCGGGCGGTGGGCGAGGTCGCGTGGGTCGAGGACGAGGGGCTGATGGACGCGGTGACCGCGGTCTCCGGCTCCGGCCCGGCCTATGTCTTCCACCTTGTCGAGGCGATGACCCGCGGCGGGATCGACGCCGGGCTGCCGGAGGAGCTTGCGGTGAAGCTGGCGCGCGCGACCGTCGCGGGCGCGGGCGAGCTGATGCGCCGGTCGGGCGAGGACGCGGGCGAACTGCGCCGCAATGTGACGAGCCCCAACGGGACGACGGCCGCCGCGCTCGACGTGCTGATGGGCGACCACCAGGGCGATCCGGACGCCGGCCCGATGGCGAAGTTGCTGAGCGAGGCGATCGGCGCGGCGACGCGCCGCTCCCGCGAGCTGGCCGGATAGGTCGACAGGGGCCTGCCGCGCGCCTAACTCCTGAACACGGCAGATACGGAACGGGAGACCGGCCATGGCCAGCAAGGACAGCGGAACGAAGGCGTCGGGAACGGGCACGCGGGCGAAGACCGCGAGCCGCGCGAAGGCCGCGCCGCCGGTCGCGGACCGGGTGGTGGACGCGGCGATGCGCCTGATCCCCGAACGGGGCTGGCGGGCGCTGACCCTGCCCGAGATCGCGGAGGAGGCGGGCGTCACGCTCGCCGACATGCGCCGGGCGGTCGCGGGCAAGGACGCGATCCTCGACCATTTCCGCGCGCGGATCGATGCGCAGGTGCTGGAGGCGGCGGAGGACGCCGACCTCGCGGGCGAAAGCGCGCGCAACCGCCTGTTCGACGTGACGATGAGCCGGTTCGAGGCGCTGGAGCCCTATCGCCCCGCCATCGCCCGGCTGCGCGAGGAGTGGGGGCGCGATCCGCTTGCCGCCCTGTGCGCGGCGCGCGGCGCGGTCGCCTCCATGCGCTGGATGCTGGCGGCGGCGGGGATCGAGGCGGGCGGCCTGAAGGGGGCCGCGCTCGCCCGCGGGCTGCTGCTGATCCAGGCGCGCGTGCTGCCGGTCTGGCTTTCGGAAACGGAGGAGGGGATGCCGCGCACGCTCTCCGCGCTCGATACCGAACTTCCGCGCGCGGAGCGTTTCATGCGCGGGGTCGAGCGGGCGTGCGGCGGGGCTGCGCGGCGGCCGCGCGCGGAGGCCGCGCCGGACATGCAGGAGGCCGGTGCGTGAGCGCGGACGGCGAGGGCGGCCCCGCGCCGCAGATCGGGTTCGGGGATTTCCTCAAGGTCGACGTGCGCGTCGGCACGATCCTGGAGGCAGAGGCCTTCCCGGAGGCGCGCAAACCCGCCTTCAAGCTGAAGATCGACTTCGGGCCGGAGATCGGCGTGCGCAAGTCGAGCGCGCAGATCACGAAGCACTACACGCTGGAGGAATTGCCGGGGCGGCAGGTGCTCGCGGTCGTCAATTTCCCGCCGCGCCAGATCGGCAAGTTCATGTCGGAGGTGCTGACGCTCGGCGTGCCCGATGCCGACGGCGAGGTGGTCCTGATCCAGCCGCAGCAAGGGGTGCCGGACGGCGGCAGACTCTACTGAGGTGAGCCCTCTCCTCAGGCGGGGAGGCGGACGGTGGCCCTGAGGCCGCCCATGGCGCTCTCGCCCAAGGTCACGTCGCCGCCGTGGGCGCGCGCGATGTCGCGGGCGATGGTGAGGCCGAGGCCCACGCCGCCGCGTTCCGGCGTGCGGGCCGGGTCGAGCCGGTTGAAGGGCTTGAAGGCGTCCTCGCGCTCCTCCGCCGGGATGCCGGGGCCGTCGTCCTCCACCACGATCTCCACCGCGCCCGCCGCGGGCCCGCCCGCGCGCAGCGTCACCCGCACCCGGTCGCCGTGCCGGGCCGCATTGTCCACGAGATTGGTCAGGAGGCGCGTGATCGCGCCGGGCCGGACATGGGCCCGCGCGGTCGCGGGGCGCACGATCTCGGCGGCGAGGCTGACGTCCGCGCCCTTGCGCCGCGCGTTCTGGCAGATGTCGGCGGCGAGGCGTTCGAGATCGGTATCCTCCGGTTCCTCGGCGCGTTCGCCGCGCGCGAAGGCGAGATAGGCGTCGAGCATCTGCTGCATCTCGGTGACGTCGCGCTCCAGCTCCTCCACCTCCTCCGACCGCGGCAGCAGGGCGAGGCCGAGCTTCATGCGGGTGAGCGGGGTGCGCAGGTCGTGGCTCACGCCCGCGAGCATGGTCGTGCGCTGGTCGATCTGGCGGCGGATGCGGTCGCGCATGTCCATGAAGGCGATGGCGGCGCGGCGCACCTCGGTCGCGCCGGAGGGGCGGAAGTCGTCGACCTGGCGGCCCTTGCCGAAATCCTCCGCCGCCTGGGCAAGCTGGCGGATCGGGCGCACCTGGCCGCGCAGGAACAGGACGGAGACCGTCGTCAGCACGATGGAGGCGATGACCATCCAGACAAGCAGGAAATGCCATTTCGAGCTGATGAAGCGCTTGCGCGGGGCGAGCACGCGCAGCACGCCTTCGTCGACCTGGATGCGGATGTCGAGCACGTCCTCGAACCGCGTCGTGTCGAGCCGGATCGGACGGCCCACCGCGCGCGCCACCTCCCGCGCCAGCGTCTGGCCGACGATGTCGTAGAAGGGCCGCTGGGTGGGCGGGGGCAGCGTCTCGCCCGGCAGGAACGCCACCTCGATCGACATGGTCTCGCGCGCGATCTGGGCGAGGTCCTGCTCGGCGTCGGGAAACTCCCGGTAGGCCTCGACCAGCATGGAGATCTCGCCGGCGACGGAGAGCGAGAGGCGGCGGGTCATCTCCTCGAACTGGCGCTCGAAGAAGACCCAGGTGATGACCGCCTGCAGCAGCACGATGGGCGTGACGATGATCAGGATGGAGCGGGCGAAGAGACCGCGCGGCAGCAGCCGCTTGAACCGAACCCGTATCCAGCGCCACATGGCGGGCCTCTCCCCCGACAGCATCGGACGGTTGCGTGCGCACGGCCTTGCGGGCCCGCGCGCCCGTCTCTAGCCTTGAATACGCGATCCGCGCGCGGCGCGCCATGCCCGGCGGCGCGTGCGGACACGAGAGACAGGGTGCGGGAGAACGATCTTGAGCGGCATTCCCTTCGACCAGACGGCGGACCGCGACTATGAGGTGCTGAAGCCGGTGGGGCCGAAGCTGCGCCGCATCCAGGCGGAAAATCCCGGCCCATTCACCTTCATGGGCACCGGAACCTATGTGATTGGCGAGGGCGAGGTGGCCGTCGTCGATCCCGGCCCGCGCGACGAGGCGCACGTCGCGGCGATCGTGAAGGCGCTGGAGGGCGAGCGGATCACGCACATCCTGGTGACGCACACGCACCTCGATCATTCGCCGGCCGCCGCCCTGCTGATAGAGGCGGCGGGCGTCGCGACCTATGCCTTCTGGCCGCACGGGTCGGGCGCGGGGCCGGACACGCCGGTCGAGGAAGGCGGCGACATGGATTTCCGCCCCGACGTC
>JAJLJT010000310.1:0-2252 GCA_033844555.1 Alphaproteobacteria bacterium
GACGGCCCGGGCGAGCGCGAGGTAGTCGGCCGCGCCGAGGGGACGGGCGCACAAATCCGGAAACGACATGCGCGCGATGCCGCCCGCCACATGCGGAATGGTGAGCGTGCGGCCCTGCACCTCCAGATGCCGCGGCAGGCCCGCCGCGCCGTCGGTCAGGGCATCCCAGGCGCGGTCCATGGCGGCGTCGGCCTGCGGCCCCAGGGGGCAGTGATAGACCTCGACGGTCTTCAGCCGCTCCAGCCGGTAGTCGGTGCCGCCGTCCAGTTCCAGCACGTCCATCTTCTCCTTCAGCAGCGCGATGAAGGGCAGGATGTGCTGGCGGTTGAGGCCGTTCTTGTAGAGGTCGTCCGGCGGGCGGTTGGAGGTCGCGACCACCACCACGCCGTGCTCGAACAGCGCGGTGAAGAGCCGGCCGAGGATCATGGCGTCGGCGATGTCGGTCACCTGGAACTCGTCGAAGCAGAGGAGAAGGGCCTCGTCCGCCAGCGCCTTCGCCACGCGCGGCACGGGATCGCCGTCGCGGCCCGCCCGCTCCGCCTTCACGCGGGCGTGGACGTCCTGCATGAAGGCGTGGAAATGGACCCGGCGCTTCGGTTCGAAGTCGACCGTCTCGTAGAACAGGTCCATGACCATGGACTTGCCGCGCCCGACGCCGCCGTAGAGATAGAGGCCCTGCAACATGGGTTCGGCACGCGCGGCCTTGCGCCCGAAACCGAACCAGCCGCGCGGCGAGAGGCGTGGCGTAGCCGGATCGTAGTCCTTGAGCCTGAGCGCGAGGATGCCGAGCTTTTCGACCGCGGCCTCCTGCGCAGGGTCGAAGCGGACCGCGCCCTCGTCCACGAGCGAACGGTAGCGGGCGACGACCGCGGGTTTCGCCGTTCCCCCGCTCACGGCGCGCCGCCCGCCTTCAATGCGCGGGGCCGGGGGTGCGCCCCGGCCCTGCTGCCTGCCTCGGGTCTCAAGGCGCGTCCCTACTTCATCGTGGGGATGACGAATTCCGCCCCCTCCTTCAGGCCGGACGGCCAGCGGGAGGTGACGGTCTTGGTCTTGGTGTAGAAGCGGATCGCGTCCGGCCCGTGCTGGTTCAGGTCGCCGAAGCCCGACCGCTTCCAGCCGCCGAAGGTGTAATAGGCGAGCGGCACCGGGATCGGCACATTGATGCCGACCATGCCGACATTGACGCGGGCCGCGAACTCCCGCGCCGCGTCGCCGTCGCGGGTGTAGATGGCGACGCCGTTGCCGTATTCGTGCTCGTTCGGCAGCGACAGCGCCTCCTCATAGTCCTTCGCGCGCACGACGGAGAGGACGGGGCCGAAGATCTCCTCCTTGTAGATGCGCATGTCGCGCGTCACGCGGTCGAACAGGCAGCCGCCCATGTAGTAGCCGTTCTCGTAGCCCTGCAGCGTGAACTCGCGCCCGTCGACGACAAGCTCGGCGCCTTCCTTCACGCCGAGGTCGACGTAATCCTTCACCTTCTGCAGGTGCTGGGCGGTCACCAGCGGCCCGAAGTCGGCGGACGGGTCCGTCGAGGGGCCGATCTTGAGCGCCTCGACGCGCCGGGCGAGCTTGGAGACCAGCGTGTCGGCGGTCTTCTCCCCCACCGGCACGGCGACGGAGATGGCCATGCAGCGCTCGCCCGCCGAGCCGTAGCCCGCGCCGATCAGCGCGTCGACCGCCTGGTCCATGTCGGCGTCCGGCATGACGATCATGTGGTTCTTGGCGCCGCCGAAGCATTGCGCGCGCTTGCCGGACGCGGTCGCGCGCGAATAGACGTAGTGCGCGATGGGCGTGGAGCCGACGAAGCCGACGGCCTGGATGTCCGGGTCGTCGAGGATGGCGTCCACCGCCTCCTTGTCGCCGTTGACGACGTTGAGGATGCCGGCGGGCAGCCCCGCCTCGAGCAGCAGTTCGGCAAGGCGCAGCGGCACCGATGGGTCGCGCTCCGACGGCTTCAGGATGAAGGCGTTGCCCGCCGCGATCGCGGGCGCGAACTTCCACATCGGGATCATGGCCGGGAAGTTGAACGGCGTGATGCCGGCGACCACGCCCAGCGGCTGGCGCATCGAGTACATGTCGATGCCGGGGCCGGCGCTCTCGGTATATTCGCCCTTCTGCAGGTGCGGCACGCCGCAGGCGAACTCCACGACCTCGAGCCCGCGCTGGATGTCGCCCTTGGCGTCGGGGATGGTCTTGCCGTGCTCGCGCGCCAGCGTCTCGGCGAGGCTGTCGTATTCGGCATCGACAAGCTG
>JAJLJT010000311.1:0-11553 GCA_033844555.1 Alphaproteobacteria bacterium
AGTTCGGCAAGCTCTTCCTCGACCTTGTCGAAGACACGCACGGGGTCGTTCCAGTCGAAGCCTGCGCGCGCGGCACGCTTCTGAAGTTTCACGGCGCGCAGCAGCGCGGGCAGGGCGACCGGCACATCGTCCAGCAGGCTCGCATCGTCCTTTGCTTTCACCGCACGCTCGGCCGCCTTGATCGCTTCCCAGCTGACCGTCTGCCCCTCGGCGCTATCGATCCGTGCGCCGCCGAAGACGTGCGGATGCCGCCGGATCATCTTCTCGCAGACGGACTGCACCACGTCGGCGAAGCGGAAATGACCGGCTTCGTCTGCCATCTGCGCGTGAAAGACCGCCTGGAGCAGGAGGTCGCCAAGCTCGTCCTTGAGGTCGTCCATGTCGCCGCGCTGGATCGCGTCGGCAACCTCGTAGGCTTCTTCGATCGTGTACGGCGCGATCGACGCGAAATCCTGCTCGAGATCCCACGGGCAACCGCCATCCGGATTGCGCAGCTGCGCCATGATGGCCAGCAGGGCCTCGATCCGGCGGAGATCGCCGCGGGCTGCGCCGCTGGAGCCAGGCACGTTATCGGCAGGGGTACGCTCAGTTCCGCTCATGGGGGAGACCCTTCGTCCCTGCACATCTAATTCGCATAATGATGATTATGTCACGAAACTGGCATGTCGAAGGCGAGCACCATGCCGTCGAACGCAGGCGTGACACCGGCCGGAAGATCGCGGCAGAGCGTGTGGTAATCCAGATCGACGTGCAGGTTCGTCAGAACCGCGCGGGTTGGATTGACGCGCGCCACCCACTGCAGCGTCTTTTCCAGATGCGCATGCGTCGGATGCGGCGTGTAGCGCAGCGCGTCCACGATCCAGGTGTCGACGCCCTCGAGCACATCGAACGCGGCCTCCGGCACGTCGCTCACGTCCGGCGTATACGCCACCGGCCCGATCCGGAAACCGAGCGCGCGGATGCGGCCATGCTCCACCTCGAACGGTGTCAGCGTGATGGCGCCACCGGGTCCGTCGACGGTCAGCGGCTCCATGCCGATCTCGTTGAGGCGCAGGATCGGCGGATAGCCGCTGCCGCGGATCTCCTCGAAGCAATAGCCGAACCGGCTCATCAGCGTGCGCGCGGTCGCTTCGTCCGAATAGACGTCGATCCGCCGCCGCATGGTCAGCGCCAGTGCGCGCAGATCGTCGATGCCGTGCGATTGATCGGCATGATCGTGGGTGTAGAAGACGGCGTCCAGGCGCCGCGTGCCCGCATCGAGCAGTTGTTCCCGCAGGTCCGGGGACGTGTCGATCAGCACCGCGGTTTCGCCGCGTTCGACAAGGATCGAGCAGCGCCGCCGCCGGTTGCGCGGCTCGGCCGGATCGCACGCCCCCCAGTCGTTTCCGACGCGCGGCACGCCGCCCGACGACCCGCACCCAAGGACGGTAACCTTGAGCGTCGCTTTGGATGCTATCGTCATTGGGGCCGATACGCCTTTGAAAACAATTGGAAAAAAGTGTCCGTGGTCTGGCGCGCGACGGTCTCTTCATCCACGGTCTTAAGATGAGCGACCGCAGCCGCCGTGTGCGCGACGAACGCGGGTTCGTTCGTCTTTCCGCGGTACGGCACGGGCGCGAGATATGGCGCGTCGGTTTCCACCAGGATCCGGTCGAGCGGAACCTCGGCAATGGTTTCGCGCAACGCCTCGGCCTTCTTGAAGGTCACGATGCCCGAGACGGAGATATACCCGCCGAGCGCGAGGCACTCCTTCGCGAGCCAGCCGCTCGAAGAAAAGCAATGGATCAGAAAGGGGAACGCCCCCTTCCCCGTCTCGTCCGCCAGGATCGCCACGGTGTCCTCGTCGGCGTCGCGGGTGTGCACGATCAGCGGCAAGCCCGTTTCCCGCGCCGCCGCGATATGGCGGCGAAAGCCGGCGATCTGCGCCTCGCGCGGGCTGTGTTCGTAGAAATAGTCGAGTCCGGTCTCGCCGATGCCGATGACCTTCGGATCTCGTGTGCGTTCGAGAAGATCGTCCACCGTCACATCAGGCTCCGCGCCCGCCTCGTGCGGATGCACGCCGACGGAGGCATAGAGCGCAGGCGACCGGCGCGCGACCTCGAGCACGCCAGGAAAGCGTGCGATCGACGTCGAGATGGTCAGCATCGTGCCCACGCCTGCTTCCGCGGCACGTGAAAGAACGCCGTCAAAGTCATCGGCAAACTGCGGAAAATCGAGATGGCAATGGCTGTCGACCAGCATCATGCAGCTCCGCCCGGGTCGAGAAAGTCATCGAGAATGTGGAGCGCGGTCTGGTAGGGGTCCAGATTGTAGGCTCGCGCTTCCCCGGCGATGTCCACGGTTTTCTCCCACACGGCGGGCCACGCATCAAGGGACCTGCGCCCGGCCTCGCGTGCCACCAGATCATGCGCGAACACCGGTACGTCCCCGGGCACCGCCCCACACGCCGCGGTCCGGGCGACCTGCGGCAGAAGCAGCCCGAGCGCGCCCACGAGGGTGTCGAGGTCCGCCTCGCCGCCCTTGGCGGTCAGCGCACTCGCAAGCGCTTCGCGCTGCGTGCGGGACGGGTCGCCGTCAGCCAGGAGACGAAGCAAGTCCCGATACACCCCAAGCACACCCCCGGTCATCAGCGAGACCGCCTGCCCCGGACTGCCACCGGACAGGGCGACGGCGGCGTCGAGATCCCCTTCCCCCTCGCCCGCCATGCCGATCTCCGCCAGCACCGCGCGCGTATCGGCCGGACTCAAAGGTTGAAGGTCGAGCCGGGCGCACCGCGAGCGGATCGTCGGAAGCAGTGCCCCTGGCCGGTCGGAAATCAGGAAAAACAGAGTCTTGCGCGGCGGTTCCTCAAGGCTCTTGAGAAGTGCGTTCGCCGCGCTCGTATTCATGTCGTTTGCGCCGTCGACGAGCACGATGCGCCAGCCCTTCTCGCTGGCGGTCTGCGACAGGAACCCGCCGAGGCGGCGGACCTCCGCCACCGGCAGGACCGTCTGCGCGCGCTTCTTCTTGTCGTCCCACGGCCGGCGCAGAACGATCAGGTTGCCATGTCCGCCCGCGGCGATGCGGCGCGCGATCTCATCGGGCGGGGCCTGGGTCACGTCGGCGACCGCCCCGGGCGCACGGTCCCCGTGCCGCAGCAGCGCCCGGATCAGGTGGTAGGCCATCGTCGCCTTGCCGACCCCCTCCTCACCCCCGATCAGCCAGGCGTGGGGCAGGCGGCCCGACGCCCAGGACGACAGGAACACCTCGACCGCGCGGTCGTGTCCGCGCAAACCGAAGCGGTCACGCGGATGCGGTGCGCCGGGGCGGCAGTCGCTGTCCTGCTGGGTGTCGTCGCTCATGCGGGCGGGCCTGGAACCTTGCTCTGTCGTGAGATCGGCACTTGTCGCACAGGCAGGCTCAGATCGCGAGGCGTTCCGCAACGACGGCGGCGATACGGGCGGCCACATCCTCCGGCGTGCCGCTGCCGTCGATCCGGGCGACGCGGTCCGGAAACCGCGCCGGGAGATCGGAAAAGCCCTGCGCGACGCGCGCATGGAAGGCATCGGCAAGAACTTCGTAGCGGTCGCCGCCCCCTGCCCCGTCACGCGCGGCCCGTCTCTGCCGGCTCACGGCGGGCGGAACATCGAGCAGGAGCGTGAGGTCAGGCTGCGTCGCGCCGGTCACCATCTTGTCCAGCGCGTCGATCCGCGCCAGGGAAACGCCGTGACCGGCCCCCTGGTAGGCACGCGTGGAGTCGGTGAACCGGTCGCAGAGCACGATCCGGCCGTCGGCCAGGGCCGGGCGGATGCAATGCGCCAGGTGGTCGGCGCGTGCGGCGAAGTGCATCAGGGTTTCGGCCAGCGGATCGAACGGGGCCTCCCCGCGCATCAACAGCAGGCTGCGGATATGCTCGGCCATGACAGTGCCGCCAGGCTCCCGCGTGACGGTCACGCGATGGCCTGCCCCTTCCAGATGGCGGGCGAGCAGACGGATCTGGGTCGACTTACCCGTCCCCTCCCCTCCCTCGAAGGTGATGAAGCGCCCGGCCGCGCGACCCGGTGACGGCGCCTGTCCGGGCAAGGCGGTCAGTTCCCCAGGACGCTGTGGACCGCGTAGGACGCCGCCGCCTTCAGCCGCCCCATCAGGCCCGCCTTGCCGACATCCGCGCCGGCGTAGAGCGGAAGCTCGACGTCCGCGCGGTCCGGCATGGCGATGCGCAGGGTTCCGACCCGCGTGCCGGCCGCGACCGGCGCCTGGATCGGCCCGACATAGCTGGCGGTGACGGACACACCGTCGCGTGCAATCACGGGAAGCGTGACGGTGATGTCGTCGGCGACCACGAGCGGCACCGTCTCGGCATCGCCCGCCCAGACCTCGGCCACGTCGACGGTCTCGCCCTTCTTGAAGAGCTGCACATTGTCGAATTCGGAAAAGCCCCAGCGCAGCAGACGCTGGGATTCCTGAGCACGGTCGCGGGTCGAAGGCAGTCCGGTCACAACGACGATCAGGCGGCGGCCATCGCGCACGGCGGACCCGGCCAGGCCGTAGCCCGCCTCCTCCGTGTGGCCGGTCTTCAGCCCGTCCGCACCGATGTCGGTGTAAAGCAGGGGATTGCGGTTTTCCTGCGTGATCCCCTCCCACGTGAAGGAGGTCTCCGAATAGATCGGATAGAGATCGGGAAACTCCTCGATGATCCGGCGCGACAGGAGGGCCACCTCCCGCGCGGTCATCTGATGCCCCTCGGCGGGCCAGCCCGTCGCGTTCCTGAAGGTCGAGGTCTGGAAGCCCAGTTCGCGGGCGCGCCGCGTCATCCGGTCGGCGAAGGCTTCCTCGGACCCGGCAAGCGCCTCGGCCAGAACGATGCAGGCATCGTTTCCGGACTGCACGATCACGCCGCGCAGGAGGTCGGCGACGCGGATCTGCTCCCCGACCATCACCCACATCTTGGAGCCGCCCATTTTCCACGCCCGCTCGCTGACCGGGAGCCGGTCCTCGAGGCGCAGGCGGCCTTCCTTGATCGCCTCGAACACCATGTAGGTGGTCATCAGCTTGCTCATGGATGCCGGCGGCATGGGCGTGTCGGGGTTCTTTTCGAACAGCACGGCGCCGGTCGTCGCGTCGAGCAGGATCGCCTCTCGCGCCTGTGTCTCGAACGCCACCTGGGCGCGGGCGAGACCGGCTGCAACCGTGAGCGCCAGCATGGCCAGCGCCGCGACACGCACGATGCGAAGAGATGCCGTCATGGGTAATCCTTTCCTCCGGCGCCGGCCCCGGCAAGGACCGGACGTCCGCGTCTTCAGATCGGATCGGTCACGATTCTGGCGTCATTGAGACCATGGCGCGCGGCGGCTGCACGGGCCATGGCCGCCTCGTCCGCGTCACGGAAGGGCCCGAGCCGCACGCGGTAGAGCGTCCGGCCATTGTCGAGCCGTACGGGATCGACCCGCCCCGGCCAGGCGTCGCCGAGCTTGGCGACCAGCCGGTCGGCGTTATCGCGCACCGAGAAGGTCCCGACCTGAACATGATAGGCGCCAAGACCCGATGCAGCGGAAGCAACTTCCGTCCGCTCGGGCGCAGGCCGCGGCACTGCCGTTGCGGCGCGCGGCGCGGGTGTGGGGACCGGCGCCTGCGCCTGCGCGACGGGCCCATCCTCGACCGGCCGCATGCGGTAGGCGGCCCCTCCGCCCGACAGGCCCGCCACCTCGCGCGCAGGCGTTCCCGGCGCAGGCACGGCGGACGCGGAAACGGGCACGACCGGGACCGACGCAGCGAGCGCGGCGGGCGGCGCCGCAGCACTCGCGGCCGCGCGCGGGGCCGGCGCACCGCGATCCTCCGCGGCGATCAGGGTGACACCCTCGGGCGGGTCCACAAGGCGAACCCGCACACGCGCCAGACCCCTCTCGAGAAAGCCCAGCTCCCGCGCAGCCGCCTTCGACAGATCGAGGATACGGCCATCGGCGAAGGGCCCCCGGTCGTTCACCCGCACCACAAGGCGGTTCCCGTTCTCGAGGTTCGTCACCTCCACATAGCTCGGCAGCGGCAACGTGGTGTGCGCGGCGGTCAGGGCGTTCTCGTTGAAGGTCTCGCCGTTCGCCGTGGCGCGGCCGTGAAAGCCCGGGCCGTACCAGGACGCGATTCCCACGGCGTCATAGCTTTCGTCCACGCGCGGATAGTACCAGACGCCGTTGATCTGGTACGGACGCCCGACCTTCTGCTTGAAGGTTCCCGTCATCGGTTCGGGCGCGCCGCCGCAGGCGGCGGCAAGCAGCGCAAGCAGAACCGGAGACGCACGCAGGGCAATCCGCATCCGCCGCGCACGGCCTGCACCGGAGTCGGAACGTCGGGTCATCGCACCAGCCCCTCCCCCGGGGCGCCTGAGGTCAGTTTCCACCAATGCGGTCGGCCAGATAGCCGACGGTCAACGCGAAGAAGAAAGAGCGATTCCAGCGCAGGATGGACCGGAAATTGTCGTAGACGATGAAGGCGCGCCCGCCGCTGCGGTCGGGCACGATGATCGAGCCGGTTATGTCTGCGACCGGCAAGGCGCCCCCGTCGGCGCGGCGCACGCCGAGACGCGCCCAGGTCTCCAGCGGCTTGCGGGTATCGAGGCCGAGCAGCGCACGGTCGAAGCCGCGCGGTAGACGCACCTCCCGCCCCCAGGTGTAGCGGCCGTCCCATCCGGCGTTCTTGAGGTAATTGGCGGCCGATGCGAACACGTCGGCCCGCGTCGTCCAGATGTCCCGGCGTCCGTCGCGGTCCCAGTCGACAGCCCGGCTGAGGAAGCTCGACGGCATGAATTGCGACTGCCCCATCGCGCCGGCCCAGGAGCCGATCATGGCCTCGGCCGTGATATGCCCCTCGTCGATGATGCGCAGCGCGTTCAGAAGTTCCTTGCGGAAATACTCCGACCGGCGCCCGTCGTGCGCCAGCGTCGCCAGCGACCGGACCACCGAATAGCCGCCCGTGTTGCGGCCGAAATCCGTCTCGATCCCCCACAGCGCGACGATGAAGCGCGCAGGCACGCCATAGGCCGCCGAAATCTCGTCCAGCAGCGGCTTGTTCTCCGCATAGAGACGGCGGCCGCGGTCGATCCGGGATTGCGGCGCAACGCGGGAGCGGTACTGCTCGAACGTCAGGGTGAATTCCGACTGGCGGCGGTCCAGCTCGATCACGCGGGGGTTCGGCGTGACGCCCGTAAGCGCGGCGTCGAGCGTACGCTCGGAGATGCCTGCGCCCCGCGCCTCGCTGCGCAAGCCTTGCAGCCATTGACCGAAATCGCCGCCCTGTGCGCGTGCCGGGGTGGCCGCAGAAAGACCGAGCCCGGCGCACAGAACGGCCGCGGCGCACACCGCGCGCAATGAAACAGGTGATTCGCAAAACATCTTCATGGACATAAGTCCTGCCACGAGGTTCGGATCGCCGCAATCCTTCCCCGCTTTCCGAGGCCTCGAGATCCCCTCAGAAGCCGCTTTCGCGGATCAGGACCGCCGCCACGCGGCGCGCAATGCGGGCAGCCAGGCTTTCGGCGCGCCCGTCGATGCGCGCGATACCCCTCTCCGCCTTGCCGCTGCCGATGTCCCCGCCCCCGTCGAGCGCGATGCGGACCGGGTAAAGCCCCTGGCGCGGCACCAGGCGCCCATCGGGCTGCGCATCGACGCGAAGAGGGCCGCCATGCGGAACGGCGAGGGCGGGCATGTCGACCTCCTCGACGCCTGTGTCGGCGAGCGCGCGGACCGTGCCGCGTAGCGTGGGGAGCAGGCGGTTGTCCGGCACGAAGACCACCGGGTCGCCGGGCGCGATCCTCGCACGCGCGTCTTCCGGCACATAGCCGCGCAATTCGTGGGCCGCGTCCGCCCCGTCGGCCACGATCAGGGCGAGACGCCGGGTAGGATGGACGGCGAGGCCCGGCCGCACCTCGGGATCGGCGTCCCGCACCCGTCCGGCGACCGGCGCGCGGATGTCCAGCGCCGCAATCTGGCGACGAAGCCCGGCGACGGCTTCTTCCCCGCTCTCCTCCTCCCGCTCCAGCACGGTGCGCAACGCCCGGTCCTCGCTGTCGGCGGCGATACTGCCGAGGCGAAGCCGGGTCAGGTCGAGGCGCCGGGTCTCACGGGCGAGGTCGTGCGCGAGCGCTGGCGACGAGAGACGATACAGGAGATCGCCCGCCTGCACTGCGTCGCCGTCGCGGACATGCACCTCGGCCACGATGCCCGGGACAGGGGGAAATATCCGTGCCTGCTCGACGGCTTCCAGCATCGCAGGGACGCGCACCGGCGTGCTCCACGGCACGAAACAGGCAGCAATGACGCCGAGCGCGAGCCCCCCGGTCAGGAAGACACGCCGGGCCGCCGCGATTTCCGCCCGCAACGACCACCATGCGCGCACCTCGCGAAGGATCGGCAGCGCGACGAACCAGGCGATCTCCACCGCGAACAGGACGATGCCCAGGATCTTGGCGAACAGATGGTAGACCAGAAGAGCGATCGCGATGAAGAGCACAAGGCGGTAGATCCACGTGGTCCAGGCAAACAGCACGAGGAAGCGCCGCTTGCCGGCCGCCATGAGTTCCGGCGGCGGTGCGCCAAGACCGAACAGGATCTCCCGGAGCCGCCAGCGCGCCAGTGCGAACGAGCGCGCCTGAAGGTTCTGAACCCCGATCAGGTCCGCCAGCAGGTAGTACCCGTCGAAGCGCATCCAGGGCGTGAGGTTGACGGCGAGACTGCCGATCCAGCTGACAGCCGCGACCGCGAAGGCGATGGAGCGGAGAAGGCCATCCGGCGCCAGAACCCATACCCAGGTGGCGACAGCGGCGAGCGCCAGTTCCACCATCATTCCCGCCGCGTCGATCAGAACCCGCCCCCGCCGCGACGGGAGCCGCCATGCATCGCTCGTATCGGTGTAGAGGACAGGCACCAGCACCAGGAAGGCGACGCCGATCGCCGGCACCCTGAGCCCGAAGCGGGCCGCCATCCAGGCATGGCCAAGCTCGTGCAGGGATTTCACGGCGATCAGCGCCAGCGCATAGAACACCGCGCCCTCCAGGCTGAGAAAATCGCCGAACTGTGCGGCGAAATGATCCCATTGCCGCCCCGCGAGATAGAGGCCGGACACCCCAAGAAGGAGGAAGATCAGGGCGGAAGCGCGGGTGAAGAACGGCGCAACCCATGGCCAGGTGGCGCGCAGGAACCGGTCCGGCCGGACCAGAGGAACGCGGAAGAACAGGTAATTGTGGAGAAGCGTGCCGAGCAGGGAGCGCTTTGCGGCGCGGTACTGCGCCATGAGGCGGGCGGCAGCCCCCTCGCCTTCTCCCGTTGCAAGGGCATTGTCGTGCAGGAAACCTGCAAACGCGGTCACCTCGCCCGCCGATACGATGCGCCCGAGTTCGGCCCGGGCAGCGGAAACCACGCGCGAAACGCTCCCCAGACCCCAGAGTTCAAGCAGGTCCAGGGCGTCGCGGCCGATCTCGAAATAGAGGTTGCGTACCGGATCGTGAATGACCCAGCACGGCGACCCGTCGGGCTGCGGCGCGCCGGGATAGAGCTGCAAATCCTCGCGCAGCCGCGGGAGGGGTGTGTCCGCTCCGCTCACAGGCCGGTCCATTGCCGCAGGGCCGACAATGGCCGGCGCAGGAGATAATAGGCGAGCGCCACATCGGCACCGGAAATCTCCGCGGTGCCGACAAGACCCACGCGGACGTCGTCTTCCCCCTCGAGGAACTGCGCTTTCACCTCGTATCCCAATACGCCGCCCGGCCCCTCTACCGGAAGGTAGCTGGAGGAGAGGACGCGGGCGGCGCGGGGGCGCAGCGGGTCGGTATCGAGAAACAGGCGGACCGGCGCGTCCGTCTCAAGCACGATGGCGTCGGAAACCGGCATGTGGACCGTCAGCTCCACGTCCGCCGGGTCAGCCACGCGCATGACCCGTTCGCCCGTGACGACGGGCTTGCCGGTCCACTCCTCCCGCCCGGAGAACTGCGCGATGCCGGCGGCGGGCGCCCGCACGACGCTGCGTTCCAGCAATTCCTGCGCATAGGTATACTCAGCCGTCCGCAACTCGAGTTCCGCCAGTGCGACCGCGAGTTCGCGCGCCGCGCGCGGCTCGGCAAAGGACAGGCGCTCTGCCTGCTGGTGGCGGGAGGCGGCAACCTCCACCTCGCGGCGGGCCACTTCCACCCGGTTGCGCAGGACGACATCCTCAAGCCGGAAGAGAACGTCGCCTGCGGCGACCGGCTGGTTCGGCGCGACCTCGATGCGGGCGATCACACCGTCGGCCGGCGCGGCGACGGCGACCGGATTGCGTGCCGTGACCGTCGCAGGTCCGAGAGCGGACATCGGGACAGGCCATGCGCCCGCCGCGGCGAGCCCGATGGCCCCGGCCACCCACAGGAGACCCGCCCTGTACGTGCGGCGGGCAAGCCGGGCGGGTCCGGTCAGCGCTTCCCACGCGTGCGCCCAGGTGGCGCCCAGGCGGTCGGCCAATGCGGCCTCCACCCCACTCCATGCGCTCTCGCGCGCCAGCAGCACGCAGCCGAAGGCGCGGCCCCCGCGGCTCCGCAGGGGAATGGAGAGCAGATGTTCGAGAGGATATCCCAGCCTTTCCAGATCTTCCGAAAGGATGAACCGGCGGTCCGTGTCCGTGTTCGCGTCTGCCGGCCTGGACCGGGGATGCGTGGCCGCAAGCCGCTCAACGGCGCGGACGAAAGGAGCAGTCCGGTCGATCTCCACCACGTCGGTTGCGGCCGCCATCCTGTACCCGCGCCCCGCACGCAGCAGCAGAAACGCCTGGCGCGCAGCGAGAATGGGCGGCCCGCCGGAGACGATGACATAGCCGAGTTCCCGCGTGCTGGATGCGGCGCGCACCTCCGCCTCGTAGGCCAGAAGCCGCTCTGCCGCGCCCGGCGACCCGCCCGGCACGGCGTCAGTTGCCCGGCTGAACGAAGACACCTGTGCCGCTCATCCCCGGCAGGACGGGAACGCCCGGTTCCGAGAACGCTGCCGTGATCTTCACCGTCTGGGATACGGCATCGACCTGAGCCCCGATGCGCGTCACCGCCGCATCGTGCGCGGTTGCGGTCTCGTCCACCTCGTACCGCATCGAAGCGCCCGGCTTCAGCCAGCGCAGCCACAAGGACGGCACGATCAGGTCGATCTCGAGCCGCTCCGTGCCGACGAGTTTCACGAGCGGTGCGTCCGGGGCCGGCTGCTCGTGCGGATAGGCATAGGTTTCGGCCACCCTGCCGTCGAACGGCGCCCGCAGGACGCAACCCGTCATGAGCGCGTCGATCGCGGCCACGTCCGCGCGCGCGCGGGCGGCGTCGGCGCGTGCTTCGCGCACCTCCGAAAGCCCGGCGGCCTGCCTCTCGTGCAACCGCTCTCTTTGCGCCAGCACGATCTCCGCCTTCCGCAGGACGGCGACAGCGCTCGTCCGCTCCGCCTCCTGCAAGGCGCAATCGAATGTGACGACGGCATCGCCCCTGGCAACGCGGTCGCCCATGCGAACCGGCATGGCGGCGATCGGGGCACGCACGCGCGCACTGAGAACCGCGCTCTCGGCGGCCACGACAACGCCACG
>JAJLJT010000312.1:0-4233 GCA_033844555.1 Alphaproteobacteria bacterium
GGCTTCTGCATCACATTGGCGAGGATGTTCAGGCGGCCGCGGTGCGGCATGCCGATCACGATGTCCTTCACGCCCAGATGGCCGCCCCGCTTGATGATCTGCTCCATCGCGGGGATCAGCGCCTCGCCGCCGTCGAGGCCGAAGCGCTTGGTTCCGGTGTGCTTGACGTGCAGGAACTTCTCGAAGCCCTCGGCCTCGATCAGCTTGTTGAGGATCGCCTTCTTGCCCTCGGTGGTGAAGGTGATCTCCTTGTCGCGCCCCTCGATCCGGGCCTGGATCCACGCCTTCTCGTCGGGGCTGGAGATGTGCATGAACTCCACGCCGATGGTGGAGCAATAGGTCCGCTCCAGGATCGCCAGGATCTCGCGCAGCGTGGCCTCCTCGAGACCGAGCACGAAATCGATGAAGATCTTGCGGTCGAGATCCGCCTCGGTGAAGCCGTAGGTCCGGTAGTCGAGCTCCGGATGCTCCTCCTTCTTCACGATGCCGAGCGGATCGAGATCGGCCTTGAGGTGGCCGCGGATCCGGTAGGCGCGGATCATCATGATCGCGCGGATCGAATCGAGCGCCACCTGGCGCACGTCCTCGCGCGAGAGGGCGGGCTGGCGCGCCTCGACCTTCTTCTCGATCGCGGTCTGCACGACCGGCCAGTTGCCGTCGAGCACCGCGATCATCTCGCCATTGGCCTTCGGCGGCCAGTCGGCGCGTTCCCAGGGAGCGCCCTGCGCCTCCCGCAGCACGGCCTCGGCCCCGTCGCCGAGGCCGTCGAAGAAGTCCCGCCAGCTCGAATCGACCGAGCCGGGGTCCGTCTTGTAGCGCGCGTAGAGTTGTTCGACGTAGAGAGCGTTGGCGCCCGAAAGGAAAGACGTCAGTTCGAACGCTTCGTTGCGGGGGTCTTGACCCATGGTCCAATCCGGCGGCGCGAACCGCCCCTTCCGCGTTGTCCGGACCGGCGGGCGTCACCCGCCGGCCGGGGTCCGGTGACCGGTCGGCCCCGGGGGCAGGGGGGCCGGTCGCCAGGTCGAATGTTGCCCCCGACCTTACACCTACTTAGCCGCCGAGCAGCTTTTTCAAGGTCGAGCCGAGCGCGGCGGGCGAATCCGCCACCGCAATGCCGGCCGACTTCATGGCCTCGATCTTGTCCCCGGCGCCGCCCTTGCCGCCGGAAATGATCGCGCCCGCGTGACCCATGCGGCGGCCCGGAGGCGCCGTCACGCCGGCAATGAAGCCGACCACGGGCTTCTTAACCTTGGAAGCCTTAAGGAATTCCGCAGCTTCCTCCTCGGCCGAGCCGCCGATCTCGCCGATCATGACGATCGACTTGGTCTCGTCGTCGGCGAGGAACATCTCCAGGACGTCGATGAACTCGGTCCCCTTGATCGGGTCGCCGCCGATGCCCACGCAGGTCGACTGGCCGAGACCGGCCGCCGTCGTCTGGGCCACCGCCTCGTACGTGAGCGTCCCGGAGCGCGACACGATGCCGACCGAGCCGCGGGTGTGGATGTGGCCCGGCATGATGCCGATCTTGCACTCGCCCGGCGTGATGACGCCCGGGCAGTTCGGGCCGATCAGCCGCGTGCCGCTGCCCGCGATCGAGCGCTTCACCTTCATCATGTCGAGGACGGGGATGCCCTCGGTGATGCAGACGACCAGCTCGATACCGGCGTCCGCCGCCTCGAGGATCGCGTCCGCCGCGAACGGCGGCGGCACGTAGATCACGCTGGCGTTGGCGCCCGTCTTCTCGCGCGCTTCGGCCACCGTGTCGAACACCGGCAGGCCGACGTGGCTCGTCCCGCCCTTGCCCGGCGTCACGCCGCCGACCATCTGCGTGCCATAGGCGATCGCCTGCTCGGTGTGGAAGGTCCCCTGGGCGCCGGTGAGCCCCTGGCAGATGACCTTGGTGTCCTTGCCGACCAGAACCGACATTATTGCGCCTCCTTCACGGCCTTGACGACCTTCTCGGCCGCGTCCGCCAGATCGTCCGCGGGGATGATCTTCAGACCGGACTTGCTCAAGATTTCCTTGCCCTTGTCGACGTTCGTGCCGGCCAGCCGGACGACCAGCGGTACCGAGAGCGACACTTCCTTCGCCGCGGCGATCACGCCCTCGGCGATGATGTCGCAGCGCATGATGCCGCCGAAGATGTTGACCAGGATGCCCTTCACGTTCGGGTCGGAGGTGATGATCTTGAACGCCTCCGTCACCTTCTCCTTCGAAGCGCCGCCGCCGACGTCGAGGAAGTTGGCGGGCTCCGACCCGTAGAGCTTGATGATGTCCATGGTCGCCATGGCGAGACCCGCGCCGTTGACCATGCAGCCGATCTCGCCGTCGAGCGCGATGTAGTTCAGGTCGAACTTCGAGGCCTCCAGCTCCTTCGGATCCTCCTCCGTCTCGTCCCGCATCTCGGCGATCTTCGGCCGGCGGTAGAGGCTGTTGCTGTCGAAGTTCATCTTCGCGTCGAGGCAGATCAGCTTGCCGTCGCCGGTGACGACCAGCGGGTTGATCTCCACGAGGCTCGCATCGGTGTCGACGAAGGCGGTGTAGAGCGCCTGCGCGAGCTTGCCCGCCTGCTTGGCAAGATCGCCGGTCAGACCCAGCGCCTTGGCGAGCTTGCGCCCGTGATAGGGCATCACGCCCTGCACCGGATCGACGTCCATCGTGAAGATCTTCTCCGGCGTGTGCGCCGCGACCTCCTCGATGTCCATGCCGCCCTCGGTCGAGGCGATGAAGGCGATGTGCGACGTGGCGCGGTCGACCAGCAGCGAGAGGTACAGCTCCCGCTGGATGTCGGAGCCCTCCTCGACATAGACGCGGCGCACGAGGCGGCCTTCCGGGCCGGTCTGGTGCGTGACCAGCGTCATGCCCATGATGTTGTCGAACTCGGCAAGCACCGCGTCCTTCGACTTGACGACCTTCACGCCGCCGCCCTTGCCGCGGCCGCCCGCGTGGATCTGCGCCTTGACGACCCAGACCGGTCCGCCGAGGTCGTCGGCCGCGCGGCCTGCCTCGTCCCGGCTGAACGCGACATGGCCGCGGGGAACGGGCACACCGTAGGTCTGAAGCAGGGACTTCGCTTGATATTCGTGAATGTTCATGTCGCTTCCGCTCGTGGCTGCGGGGAGTGGAGCAAGCGGGCGCACGGACACGCCCCCGGAAAACCGGGGGCGTTATAGCACCGCGTTCGCCGCGTGCAACCCGCGTGGTTGTTCTGTGCGGGAACCGCTCAACCGGCAAGCTCCGGCTTGATCTTCAGGCAGGCCTCGACAAGACCCTTCACCGAGTCGACGGACTTGTTGAACATCGCCTTCTCGGCGTCGTCCAGGGAGATCTCGACGATCCGCTCCACACCGCCGGCGCCGATCACCGTCGGCACGCCGACATAATAGTTGTCGATGCCGTACTGGCCCGTCAGATGCGCGGCGCAGGGCAGCACGCGCTTCTTGTCCTTGAGGTAGCTCTCCGCCATCGCGACCGCCGAGGCCGCAGGCGCGTAGAACGCCGAGCCGGTCTTCAGCAGGTTCACGATCTCGGCGCCGCCGTCGCGCGTGCGCTGCACGATCTCCGCCAGCCGGTCCTCCGTCGTCCAGCCCATCTTCACCAGGTCGGGAAGCGGGATACCGGCAACGGTCGAGTACCGCACCAGCGGCACCATCGTGTCGCCGTGGCCGCCAAGCACGAAGGCCGTCACGTCCTCGACCGAGACGCCGAACTCCATGGCGAGGAAGGTGCGGAAGCGCGCACTGTCGAGCACGCCCGCCATGCCCACGACCTTCTCTTGCGGCAGGCCGGAGAACTGGCGCAGCGCCCAGACCATCGCATCGAGCGGGTTGGTGATGCAGATCACGAACGCGTCCGGCGCATGCTCGGCGATGCCGCGGCCCACGGATTCCATGACCTTGAGATTGATCTCGAGCAGGTCGTCGCGGCTCATGCCCGGCTTGCGCGGAACGCCCGCCGTCACGATGCAGACGTCGGCCCCGGCGATGTCCTTGTAGTCGTTGGTGCCGGTCAGCGCGCTGTCGAACCCGTCGACGGGAGAGGATTCATACAGGTCCAACGCCTTGCCCTGGGGGACGCCCTCGGCAATGTCGAACAGCACGACGTCGCCCAGTTCCTTGAGCCCGATGAGATGGGCGAGGGTGCCGCCGATCTGCCCCGCCCCGATCAACGCGATTTTCGCGCGCGCCATGTTCGTCCTCCGGATGTCGTTTTCTGGCCTTGTTTGGCCCCATA
>JAJLJT010000313.1:0-4434 GCA_033844555.1 Alphaproteobacteria bacterium
AACCGTGCGATAGGGCCGCCGGGTCAGGCCCGCCGCGCTGGCCGGCACGAGGAAAAGCCCGATCCCGTCGCGGTCGGCCGCCGCGCCGGAAACGCGCGCGCTCACGATCAGATGGTCGGCCGCCCCGCCGAAGGGCACGAACGTCTTCTCTCCCGTCAGCCGGTAGCCGTCGCCTGCCTTCTCGGCCTTCGCGGCGACATGGAAGGGATCGAAACGCCCTGCGGCTTCGTAAAGGCCCGCGGTGTAGACGCTCTCGCCGCCTGCGATGGCGCCGATGTGCGCGGCGCGCTGCTCCGCGCGTCCCGCATGGCGCAAGAGCCCGCCCGCGAGCACCACGGTCGCCAGATAGGGCTCGACGACCAGCGCGCGGCCCAGTTCCTCCATCACGACCATCGTGTCGACCGCGCCACCGCCGAGACCGCCGTCCTCCTCCGCGAAGGGCATGGCGAACACGCCAAGCTCGGCAAGCTTGCCCCAGATCTCGCGGCTGAACCCCTCCTCCGAGGCGACGATCTTGCGGCGCACGTCGAAGGGATAGGCGTCGGCGAGCATGCGCGAGAGCGACTCGCGCAGCATCTCCTGCTCTTCGGTGAACGAGAAATCCATTTCAATTACCGTCTGTTGGACGTTGTTCCTGAGATGCGCAGGCGGTGCGGGGCCGTCAGAGCCCGAGCACCATCTTGGCGATGATGTTGCGCTGGATCTCGTTCGTGCCGCCGTAGATCGTCGTCTTGCGCATGTTGAAATAGGCGTTCGCCTTGCCCAGCGCATGATCGGGACCGAGCGGCGCGATATTGTCGCCCACGTCCGCCGTGCCGTGCGCGTCGACGAGGCCGTAGGGGCCGACCGCCTCCATCGCCAGTTCGGTGATGCGCTGCTGGATCTCCGACCCGCGGATCTTGAGCATGGAGGATTCCGCACCCGGCCCCTTGCCCGCCGCTTCCTTGGAGAGGGCGCGAAGCTCGGTATATTCGAGCGCGAGCAGATCGACCTCGAGTTCCGCCAGGCGCCGCGCGAAGCCCCAGTCGTCGGCCATCGCCACGCCGCCCGGCTGTTCCAGCGCCGCGATCTCCTTCAGTTTCTCCACCGCCTGCTTGGAGCGCGCGACCGCGGCGATGCCGGTGCGCTCGTGCATCAGCAGGAACTTCGCGTAGGTCCAGCCCTTGTTCTCCTCGCCGACGAGGTTCTCGACCGGAACCTTCACGTCCTCGAAGAAGACCTCGTTCACCTCGTGCTTGCCGTCCATCAGGATGATCGGCTTCACGGATATGCCGGGCGTCTTCATGTCGATCAGCAGGAAGGAGATGCCCTCCTGCGGCTTTCCCTCCGTCGAGGTACGCACGAGGCAGAAGATCCAGTCGGCATGCTGGCCGAGCGTCGTCCACGTCTTGGAACCGTTGACGATGTAGTGGTCGCCGTCGCGCACCGCGCGGGTGCGCAGCGACGCGAGATCGGAACCCGACCCCGGCTCCGAATAGCCCTGGCACCACCAGTCCTCGCCCGAGAGGATGCCCGGCAGGAAGCGGTCCTTCTGCGCCTGGTTGCCGAAGGTGTAGATGACCGGGCCGACCATGGTCACGCCGAAGGGAAGGATGCGCACGGTGTCGGCGCGGCCCAGTTCCTCCTGGAAGAGATAGCGCTGCGTCGGCGTCCAGCCGGGACCGCCGTATTTCACCGGCCATGCCGGCGCGACCCAGCCCTTCTTCGCCAGAACGCGGTGCCAGGAGAGGTAATCCTCCCGCCCGAGTTCGGCGCCGCTGTCCTGCTTGGCGCGCAACTCCGCCGGATAGTTCTCGGCGATATAGGCGCGGACATCGTCGCGGAAGGCCTGCTCCTCGGGCGTGAATTCCAGATCCATGAGCGTCGTCGTCCCTTGTTTCTCTCCCCTGCGCAGGAAGGCGGCTGCAGGGGTGACGTTTACGTCAACTTGGAGGTGATCCTAGGGTCAGCCGGGACCGCTGGCAATCCTCAAGCGACGCAATGACGCAAAGCTGGACGCGGCAGGCTCAGGGACGCGTCACCTCTGCCTGCTCATAGGTGGCCATGCCCGCATGCGCGGCGGCAGCCGCACGCACGAGGGGGATGGCGAGGGCCGCACCGGCCCCCTCCGGCAGCGTGATGCCGAGGTCGAGAAGCGGGGCCTTGCCCATGGCCTCCAGCAGGCGGGCATGGGCGCCGCCGGGCATGCGGTGGGCGACCATGCAGTGGTCGAGCGCGTCGGGCCGAATCTTCTGCAGCACGGCGGCCGCCACGCAGGTCACGAAGCCGTCGAGCAGCACCGGCATCCGCTGGTAGCGGGCCGCCACGATCGCGCCCGCGATGGCCGCAAGCTCCCGCCCGCCGAGGCGCGCAAGCGCGTTCAGCGGATCGGCGAGGTGCCCGGAATGGGTATCGAGCGCCTGCACGACGGCCTCCAGCTTGCGTGCGTATCCGGCGTCGTCCTGGCCGGGTTCCCGTTCGGTCCACGTCTCCGGCGCACCGCCGTAGAGCGCGCATGCGAGCGCGGCGGCAGGCGTGCCGTTCGCCACGCCCCAATCGCCGATGCAGAGAAGGTCGCCGCCTTGCGCAACCGCCTCCATCCCGAAGGCGATGGTTCCGGCGCAGGTCCGCTCGTCCATCGCGGCCTCCACGCAGATGTCGCCCGTCGGCACGTCGAGCGCGAGGTCGAACACCTTCAATCCCGCTTCCGCCGCGGCGGCCATCTGGTTCACCGCGGCACCCCCTGCCGCATGGGCGAACACCATCTGCTGCGTGAGCGCAGGGTCGAGCGGGCTGACCCCGCGCGCCGCGACGCCGTGGGTCCCCGCAAAGACGCAGACCTGCGGCTGGAGGACCTTGGGCGGGTGCGTCCCCTGCCAGGCCGCCAGCCATTCCGCGATCTCCTCCAGCCGGCCGAGGGAGCCTGCGGGCTTGATCAGGCCGGCCTCGCGCGCCCGCACCTTCTCCACGGCGGCCGCGTCGGCGCCGGGCATGCCGCGCACCACGTTGCGAATGTCGTCGAACGGCAGGCCGGTCGGGCCGCGCGTGTCGGTTGTCATGCGTTCTCGTCCTCTGCCAGGCGGTCCTGCGCCTGATAGACCGGCGGCGGTCCCGGCACAAGGGACAGGCCGGGCTTGCCGCCTGCGCCCCTTCGCCCCATGTTCGCGGTTCGGACCAGCCGGAGGGGCCTATGAGCCGGATCAAATCCCCATGCGTGAAGATCTGTGTCGTGCACTCCGGCACCGGGTTCTGCGTCGGCTGCTTCCGCACGCCCGAGGAAATCGGCCGCTGGGTGCGCATGAGCGATGCGGAGCGGGACGAGGTCATGGCCGCCCTGCCCGCCCGCGCGCATGCCCACAAGGCCGCGCACGCCCGCCCGTCGCGCAGGCGCCGCCAGCGCGCCTGACCGCAGGCCGGAAAAATCGGATTTCCGGAAAGTTTTATTTAATCTGTCCGCCGCATCCTCGTCGCCATTGTAGCTTCCTGGAGGGGATGGGCATGACACGGCATCAACTTGCAAGCGCGGGCTTTCTGGCAGTCGCAAGCCTGTTCGCTCTCGGCGTTCAGCTGTCGGCCGTCCCTGTCGAGGCCGCCTCGGCCACGGGCCAGATCGCCCTTCAGCGTGGCGCGAGCGGCCATTTCGGCACCACGGGCATGATCGACGGCGCGCCCGTCGAGTTCATGGTGGATACCGGCGCCACCCTGGTGGCGTTGACCGCACGCGACGCGCGCCGCGCGGGCCTCGCCCCTCACAGCCTCGTTTACGACCGGATCGCGGTAAGCCCCGCAGGCGCGGTGGCGGTCGCAACGGTCCGCCTCAGGGAGTTGCGGATCGGGGAGCTGACGCTCAACGACATCGAGGCCGCCGTCACGCAATCGGAGGACGGTCACTCCCTTCTCGGCCTCAATGCGCTCGCGGCGCTTGAACGGGTCGAGATCAAGGGCGATACCCTGACGCTGACCCGCTGACCGCACATCCCTGTTTCAGGAGCCTGCCGCCCGATGAAGCCGCGCGCCGACATCCGCCCGAACACGCTTGAGAACGAGGTGGAGGCGCTGGTCGTGCCCACCGGCTTCCGGGAGTACGACGCACGCTGGCTCTATCCCGACCAGATCAATCTGCTGGGGATCCAGGCGCTGGGCCTCGGCCTCGGCACGCAGCTCCACGAGGCGGGCGTCGCGCCGAAGATCGTGGTGGGCCACGACTATCGCTCCTATTCCCTCTCCATCAAGCAGGCGCTGACGGTGGGCCTGATGGCCGCGGGCGTCGAGGTGCACGACATTGGCCTCGCGCTGTCGCCGACGGCGTATTTTGCGCAGTTCGCGCTCGACGTGCCGGCCGTCGCGATGGTGACGGCGAGCCACAACGCAAACGGCTGGACCGGGGTGAAGATCGGGATGGAGCGCCCGCTCACCCACGGCCCCGACGAGATGGCCCGGCTGCGCGACATCGTG
>JAJLJT010000314.1:0-6868 GCA_033844555.1 Alphaproteobacteria bacterium
CGCTGGGCCTCGGCCGTCAGGTTGTACTTGTCGAAGCCGAAGTAGATCGTGAAGGCGTTCGGCGCCGCAGGCGCGGCAACCGGCGCGCCACCCTTACAGGCAGCGAGCGCATCCTTGAACTGCTCCGCACGCTCCGCCGGCGTCGGCGGATACACGCTGTCGCTGGCATGCAGGTACGCGTCGTACATCACCTGGGCGCGCGCGCAGGCTTCCGGACGCGCCGCACGATTCGCATCGAGCGCCGCGAGCAGGTCGTTGCGCCACGCATCGGCGTCGCCGCCAACGCCGAATTCAGCCGGCTCCCACGGAAGGACGGTCTCGCCGCCCATCGCAGCCATGCCCTTGTTCGTGTAGAGGCCGGACTGATACCAATTCACATGCTCCTTCGCCTCGAGGCGCGCCACGCTCTGATACTCGCGCGCAAGATAGGCGTTGAAGTCAGAACCCTGAATGTCCTGGCCGATGAAGTCTTCTGCATGAAAGGTGCCGCCGAGGCCCGCGCAACCGGCCAGGCCAAGAAACGCACCCATCATCATCGCTCGGGAGATTGCCCTCATCCCTCGTCTCCGTAAATTTCCGCACAGGTCCGGTGTGCATGACCAAAACCAGGGCTTCGATCCCATGAAACCCCGCGATTGCATTCTTCGCACACCCCTCACGTGAAGGGCAACCACGGACCTCCCCTGACGGGAAGAAGCTCTCCGAAGTTGCACGGACGCAACACTGTGTGCGCGAACGTCTCGATTGAGACACACTGCCAGAGGGAAAACGCAGCACCCCGCTGACACTCCACCAACGCATGCCCGGCAGGAAGGTTCCAGCCACGAGCGGCTCATGTCAAAGGCTTCCCGTGCGGGTGGCCTTTAACGCAGCCTTAAGCATCGCCGTCGTTGTCTGATTTTGGGACTTCGTGTTGCGGACAGCTCGGGGTCGCGTGTAAGGTTAACATGTAAGGCGCAACCGCACGCCAGGGGCGATGGATGCGCGTGGGGCGAAGCGGGACTTGGAATGGTTCAGAAGATACTGATCGTCGACGATGACCCGGCACAGCGGCGCCTGCTTGAGTCTGTTGTGGGCACGCAGGGCCATGTGACGGAAACGGCCCAGGACGGGCGCGCGGCGCTCGACTATCTGCGCGGGCCCAAGGGGGCCGACGTCGATCTTGTGCTGCTGGACCTCGTGATGCCCGGCATGAACGGGATGGCCGTGCTGGCGGAGATCAAGCCGGAGCGGCCCGGTCTCCCGGTCATCGTGCTGACCGCGCATGGCAGCGTCACGACCGTGGTCGAGGCGATGCGCGCGGGCGCAAACGACTTCATCGTGAAGCCCGCGAGCCCGGAACGGCTGCAGGTTTCCATCGAGAACTGCCTGAAGCTGAACCGGCTGAGCGGCGAGGTCGAGCGGCTGAAGCGCCGGGCCTCCAACACGCTGGGGTTTACCGACCTGATCGCCCGCTCGCTGCCGATGCGCCAGGTGCTGAAGCTGGCGGAGAGGGCGGCGAAGTCGTCCATCCCCGTGCTGATCGACGGCGAATCCGGTGTCGGCAAGGAGGTGATCGCGCGCGCCATCCAGGGCTCGTCCGACCGCGCCGGCAAGCCCTTCGTCACGGTCAATTGCGGCGCGATCCCCGAGAACCTCGTCGAATCGATCCTGTTCGGACACGAGAAGGGCGCCTTCACCGGCGCGACCGACCGGCACACCGGCAAGTTCGAGGAGGCGAACGGCGGCACGCTGTTCCTCGACGAGATCGGGGAGCTGCGCCTCGACATGCAGGTCAAGCTGCTGCGCGCGCTTCAGGAAAGCGAGATCGACCGCGTCGGCGGCACCAAGCCGATCAAGGTCGACGTGCGCATCATCTCGGCAACGAACCGCGACCTCGCCCAGCTCGTGACCGAGGGCAAGTTCCGCGAAGACCTCTACTACCGCCTGAACGTCTTCCCGCTGACCATCCCGCCGCTGCGGGAGCGGGCGGAAGACATTCCCGACCTGATCGAGCATTTCATCAGCCGTTTCTCTGTCGAGGAAGGCAAGAAGGTGCGCGGCATCACGCCGGAAGCGATGGAGATGCTGACGGCCTTCCGCTGGCCGGGCAACGTGCGCCAGCTCGAAAACGCGGTCTTCCGAGCGGTCGTCCTGTCCGAGGGCGCGATGCTGGGCGTCGATGATTTCCCGCAGATCGCGTCGGCCCAGCGCACCAGCGTCCCCTCCGGCACGGCGGAGTCGTCCGGCGAGGGCCCGGTGGCGGAGCGCGTGGTGACCGTGCGTCCGTCGGACACGGTGATGGCCGTGGACAACGAGGGCCATGTGCGCCAGCTCGACCAGGTCGAGGCGGACATGATCGATTATGCGATCCGGCGCTATGGCGGCCACATGTCGGAGGTGGCGCGGCGCCTCGGGATCGGGCGCTCGACGCTTTACCGCAAGGTGCGCGACTACGGGCTCGAAAGCCGCGAGAGCGCCTGACCGCCGGCAAGCCCGGCTCGCGGATACGACAAGGGCGGCCTCACGGGCCGCCCTCTTCCGTTTCAGGCCGCTGGCCGGCGGCGCGTCAGGCCGCGTCGGCGTCCGCGTCGCGGGTCGACGGCGTGCGGTCCATGCCGAGCGCGGCGAGATAGAGGTCGAGCATCGCCTCCTGCTCCTGCACTTCCGAGCGGTCCATCTTCCGGATCTTGATGACCTGGCGCATGGTCTTCACGTCGAAGCCGTTGCCCTTGGCCTCGGCGAACACCTCCTTGATGTCGGCGGCGATCGCGGCCTTCTCCTCTTCCAGCCGCTCGATCCGCTCGATGAAGGCGCGCAACTGGCCCGCCGCGATCATGCTGTCGTCCATCACTACTCTCCATTGGACGGGCGGGCCGCCAAACGGCGCCCCCGCCCTCAGATCAATGCTTGTGGGTGGCCTCGAAGGCCTTCTGCTGCTCCGGCGTCGCGGGGGTCTGGTACTTCTCCTTCCACTCCGCGTAGGGCATGCCATAGACCATTTCGCGCGCCGCGTCCTTGCCGACGTCGAGGCCACGGTCGGCCGCCGCTTCCTGGTACCAGTTCGACAGGCAGTTGCGGCAGAAACCGGCAAGGTTCATCAGGTCGATGTTCTGCACGTCGGTGCGGCCCTGCAGGTGCTCGACGAGCCGGCGGAAGGCTGCCGCCTCCAGTTCGGTCTGAGTGGTCTTGTCCATCGCTCCGTCCTCCCTGTCGCGGAAGATGCATTCCCTTGGGTCTGAGGTAACCCAAGGCAGGGACGCTGCCAAGGCCCGGCGTCGGCGCGCCTACCCCGCCTGGGGACCGAGGCCCGTCTGCGCGAACACATCCTTCAGCGCGCGTTCCAGCAGATGCGCCACGCGGGCCGCGTCGTCGGGATTGCCGATCAGGTCCTGCCGGATCTCCACCAGAAGGTGCGGCAGGCTGCGCTTGAGCGCGTGCCGGTCCATGCTGTCGCCCTCGTACTGGCCGGCATAGGGCTCGTTCTCGCCGACGACGAGCATGGGCTCGCGCCGCAGCCGGTCGAGCATCGGCCCCGCGAGCCGCCTGTCCTCGTGCCACAGGATGCCGTAGTGCCAGGGCCGCTGGCGTCCGCGCCACCAGGGCGTGAAGGAGTGGATGGAAACGATGACGGGCAGGACGCCTTCGCCCAGCGCCCGGTCGATCGCCGCCCGCACCGCACGGTCGTAGGGCCGGTAGAAGCGGGCGAGCCTGCTTTCCACCTCCGCGGCGTCGGCATGGCGGTTGCCGGGAACGATCGCGCCGTCCGACAGCTTCATCACCAGCGTCGGGTCGTCCTCGCCCCGGTTCGGGTCGATCAGCAGGCGCGAGAAGCGCGTGAGGACGGCAGGCGCGCCGAACGCGGCCGACAGCGCGCGAACGACCTCCGCCGCCCCGATGTCCCAGGCGACGTGCCGCTCCAGCGTGGCGGCATCGAGGCCGAGGCGGGCATAATCCTCCGGAATGTGGTTGGAGGCATGGTCGCAGACGAACAGCAGCCGCACCTCCCCCTCCGGGCGCAGGATTTCGGGGCCGTGTTCGGCGGACGGGGCGTGCTCGGGACTGGACATCGCGCGGCGGGGCTCGCATCAAGAAGCTGGCTGCGGGCGCAACGGCGCGCCCGCACTGAACCCGCAATGTACGGAGACGCCCGCGTGCTTCAAGACCGCGCGCAGAAAGACCCCGGACCGGCAGACCCTCGTGCCCTCCTCGAAGCGGCGTTCCGCGCGGCCGTCCGCCGCGCCCACCCGGCCACCTGCCTGCCGCCGCACGTGCCCGCACCGCCGCAGGACGGGCGGCTGCTGATCCTCGGCGCGGGCAAGGCGGCCGCCGCCATGGCGCAAGCCGCCGAAGCCGCGTTCGGCGACGCGGCGCGCGGCGTCGTGGTGACGCGCACAGGCTATGGCCTGCCCACGCAACGGATCGAGGTGCTGGAGGCCGCCCACCCGGTCCCGGACGCCACCAGCGTGGCCGCCGCCGAGCGGCTGCTGGCGGAAGCCGCGGGTGCTGCGCCCGGGGACACGGTGGTATTCCTGCTGTCGGGCGGCGCCTCGGCCCTTCTGGCCGCGCCCGCACGGGGTGTCAGCCTTGCCGACAAACAGGCGGTGACGCGCGCGCTGCTGCGGTCGGGCGCGACGATTTCGGAGATCAACACGGTGCGGCGTCACCTCTCCCGCATCAAGGGCGGGCGGCTGGCGCAGGCCTGCCGGGGGCGGCTGCTGACGCTGGCGATTTCCGACGTTCCGGGCGACGATCCCGCGGCCATCGCGTCCGGGCCGACGGTGCCCGACCCCACGACGCTCGCAGACGCGCGCGCGGTGCTCGCCCGTCACGGCATCGACGCGCCGGCAAGCGTGGCCGCAGCGCTCGCCGACCCTGCGAACGAGACGGCGAAGCCCGGCGATCCGGCCTTCGCGCGGACGGATTACCGGCTGATCGCAACACCTGCGGACGCGCTCCAGGCTGCGGCGGGGATCCTCCGCGCGAGGGGTTATGCAGTCGACACACTCGGCGACGCCGTCGAGGGGGAGGCGCGCGAGGTGGCGCGCACGCACGCACGCCTGGCAATCGAGGCGCGCGCGAAGGGTGGACGGCGGGCGATCCTGTCGGGCGGCGAACTGACCGTGACGATCTGCGGCGAGGGCACGGGCGGGCCGAACCGGGAATATGCGCTGGCGCTCGCTGTGGCACTCGACGGCGCGGCAGGCATCTGGGCGCTTGCGGGCGACAGCGACGGCGCGGACGGCGCACCCGGCCCCGACGGGGGCGACGTGGCCGGCGCCGTCGTCACGCCCGACACGCTGGCGCGGGCAGAGGTTCTGGGGCTCGATGCGCACGCGGCACTCGCCGCAAATGATTCCGGCGGCTTCTTTCATCGGCTGGGCGACGCGGTTATCACGGGACCGACGCAGACGAATGTGAATGATGTCCGCGTGATCCTGATCGACTGATTCGCCCGGAGGGGGGCATTGTTCATGTACCGGCGCCGCAGCCTGAAGATCCTCGCAACGCTGGGTCCAGCGACCTCGACGCCGGAGGCCATCGCCGCGCTGGTGGAGGCCGGCGCCGACGCGTTCCGCCTGAACATGAGCCACGGAACGCACGAGGGCGTGGCGAAGCTGCACGCTGCGATCCGCCAGGTGGAGGCGGACCTCGGCCACCCCATCTGCATCCTCGCCGACCTGCAGGGACCGAAGCTGCGCATCGGCAAGGTCGCGGACGGCGAAGCGATGCTGGAGGAAGGCGCACGCCTGCGCCTCGACCTCGACACCGCGCCGGGCGGCGCGCACCGCCTTCCCCTGCCGCATCCGGAGATCTTCAAGGCGCTGCAAGCCGGCTCCACCCTGCTGCTGAACGACGGCAAGATCCGGCTGCGCGTGCTGGAGGCAGGCGACGGCTTCGCGGAGACCGAGATCGTCGTCGGCGGCCCCATCTCCAACAACAAGGGCGTGAACGTGCCGGACGCGGTGCTGCCGCTGGCCGCGCTGTCGGAGAAGGACCGGCGCGACCTCGACTTCGCGGCCGATCTCGGCGTCGACTGGATCGCACTTTCCTTCGTGCAGCGGCCGGAGGACGTGGCGGAGGCCAAGAAGCTTGCCGCGGGCCGCGCCGCGCTGATGGCGAAGATCGAGAAACCGGCAGCCGTCGCGCGGATCGAGGAAATCCTGGATGTGGCCGACGGGCTGATGGTGGCGCGCGGCGATCTCGGGGTCGAGATGCCGCTGGAGAAGGTGCCGGGCATCCAGAAATCGCTGATCCGGCTCGCGCGCCACGCGGGCAAGCCCGTCGTCGTGGCGACCCAGATGCTCGAATCCATGATCGAGAACCCGGTGCCGACGCGGGCCGAGGTGTCGGACGTCGCGGGCGCGGTCTACGACGGGGCGGACGCGGTCATGCTGTCGGCGGAATCGGCGGTCGGCGCCTATCCGGTGGAGGCGGTCTCGACCATGGACCGGGTCGCCCGCTCGGTCGAGGGCGACAGCGCCTACCGCTCCGCGATCCACAGCCTGGAAACCGCGCCCGAGGCGACGAGCGCCGACGCGATCACCGCCGCCGCACGCCAGGTGGCCGAGACGATCGGGGCCGCCGCCATCGTCTGCTACACCAAGTCCGGCTCCACCGGCCTGCGCGCGGCGCGCGAGCGGCCCGCCGTGCCCATCGTCTGCCTGACGCCGCTGGTGGAGACGGCGCGCCGCCTCGCCCTGGCCTGGGGGCTGCATTGCGTGCTGACCGACGATGCGGAGAACTTCCGCGACATGGTGGTGCGCGCCTCGCGCATCGTGCAGGACCAGGGCTTCGCGGAGAAGCGCCAGCGCATCGTCATCACCGCGGGCGTGCCCTTCGGCACGCCGGGGGCGACGAACATCCTGCGGATCGCGCAGGTCGGCTC
>JAJLJT010000315.1:0-2569 GCA_033844555.1 Alphaproteobacteria bacterium
GCCGCCTCGAACTCCGGCCGTGCGCGGGAGGTGTCGATATCCTCGATGCGCACGAGGAACCGGCCGCCGTGCACGACATCGGCCAGCGCCTCGGCGGTCAGCGCGGCGAAGGCATGGCCGAGGTGCAGCGGGCCGTTGGGCGAGGGGGCGAAGCGCGTCGTCTCTGGCATGGCGGGCGCGAGACTGGCGCGGGCGGCGGGCCAAGGCAAGCGGCCGCAGCCCACGCGCGCTGCCGCCGCCTGCCCGGCCTTTGCGGCTCAGTACTGGAAATTGCCGTAGTACTGGGTGCGGGGCGGCAGCCCGGCCTCCCGGCGCAGCGGATTCTCCACATCCCGGATGACCCGGTTTTCCTCCCTGTCGAAGACGTCGGAATAGGGCGCTGCGCCTTCTGCCCGGTTCGCGCCCGTGTAGATGCCGTTGAGGTGGCCGAGCTCATGCCCGATGATCACATACATCGGCATCGGAATGACGGTGCCGTCCTGCTGCCGGAAGGAGGCGCCGTTCGGGTTGCCGGCGTAGCGCGAGTCGAGCACCACGGCATTTCCGGTGATTCTGCCGCTGTCGTTGCGGAAGACGCCGGAAAGATTGGCCTCGCCCTCCATCACATAGATCGGCGCATTGCGGGCGGCAGAGCCGAGCTGGGACAGCTGCGCGCGCCCCGTCGCGGTTCCCGCCAGCGTGTCGAGCTGCGCCGAAACCGCCGACCGGAAACTGCGGGATCCCGAGATGGTGACGTTGGGCACGCCCGGCACGCTGCTCGTCCAGAGGCTCGCCTCCCCGGACCGCTGCGCAACCTGCGCCTGGGCGATGACGTTCCCGTTCTCGTCGGTCAGCGGGCCCAGCGTCGCGGGATCGGGCGCGATGCTTGCCCCCGGTTCGGGATCGGGCAGGGTGAAGCCGGTGTCGCTGCTGCCGGCAGCGGCAAGAAAGTCGGGGCCGGTCGGTTCGGATACGGCAAGGGCCATGGCGGTCGCTCTCCTGTCAGACGTCGCGAGGAAGGGGAGGACCGTTCAAGATCGTGCCGTTACACTGGCAGTCGATCCGGCGCGCAATGTGCCTTTTCAGAACACATTGCGCTCCCATCAGTCAATATGGATTTGCACGTGTTGCCATGAGCGAACGCTTCGACAGCCCGGAACATCTGGCCCGCGCGGTCGCGGACCTCGCCGCGCGCGACGCCCATCTCGCCCGCGCGGTGGAGGTGGCGGGACCGCCGCGGCTGCGCGCGCAGCCGCAAGGATTTCCCGCGCTGCTCCGCATCATCACCGAGCAGCAATTGTCGGTCGCGAGTGCGAAGGCGATCTGGGCGCGCATCGAGGCGGGTCTTGCGCCGCTGACGCCGGAGACGCTGCTCGCCCGCGACGAGGCGGCCTTGCGGGCGATGGGCTTCAGCGGCCAGAAGGTTCGCTACGCCCGCGACCTGGCCGAGGCGTTGGTGGCGGGAAGGCTCGACCTCGATGCTCTCCACCACGCCGAGGAAGAAGAGGCGGTCGCCGCTTTGACCGCAGTGAAGGGGATCGGGCGCTGGACCGCGGAGGTCTACCTGCTGTTCGGCCTGCGCCGGGCCGATGTCCTGCCCGCGGGCGACCTCGCCCTGCAGGCCGGGTTGCAGTCGCTGCACGGGCTCGACGCGCGGCCCGCCGAAGCCGACCTGCGCGAGATCGCGGAGGCATGGCGGCCGTGGCGCGGCGCGGCGGCGCTGACGCTCTGGACCTACTACCGGCATGTGAAGGGTTTGCCCCCCGCCGCGCCGGACGATAAGGCTTGAGGCGCGCCCACGCCGAGAGAGAGGTACGAAAGCCAGATGACTGCCGAGACCCCCACGCTGACCGGTCCGATCGTCGAACCTGCCGACGGCCAGCCGCCGCGCCGCCTCGTCGTGCTGATCCACGGTTATGGCGCGGACGGGCAGGATCTGATCGGGCTCGCCCCGCACCTCCAGCGCATCCTGCCCGACGCCCTGTTCGTCGCGCCGAACGGGCCCGACCGCTGCGGCGTGAACCCGATGGGCTACCAATGGTTCCCGATCCCGTGGATGGACGGCTCGACCGAGCAGGCGATGGCGCAGGGCTTCGTGCGCGCGGCCGCCGCGCTCGACGCCTTCCTCGACGCGCAGATGGCGGCGCACGGACTTACGGAAGCGCAGACCGCGCTGATCGGCTTCAGCCAGGGTACGATGATGAGCCTGCACATCGGCCCGCGCCGGGAGCGCCAGCTTGCGGGCATCGTGGGCTTCTCCGGACGGCTGGTCGATGGCGATGCGCTGAAGCAGGCCGCCGTGACGCATCCGCCGGTGCTGCTCGTCCACGGCGACATGGACGAGATGATCCCGGTCAAGGCAATGGAGGAGGCGCGCGACGGCCTCGCCGCCGCCGGCATCCCGGTGCGCTGGCACGTCTCGCGCGGGATCGGCCACGGCATCGGCCCGGACGGGTTCGAGCAGGCGGCGCGTTTCCTCGCCGGTCTCGACTGGTAGGCGTGGCAAATCCTGTGGGCAGAGAGCGGACAATTCGCTATATAGAGGACAGGTGTCACGGCACTGTCGTTATCCCGGCTTAGGAGAGGGTTC
>JAJLJT010000316.1:0-8707 GCA_033844555.1 Alphaproteobacteria bacterium
CCCGACCCGTTGCGCCCGACGAGGCCGATGCGCGCGCCCGGCTCGACCGAGAGGTCCGCGCCGTCGAGCAGCGGCTTGCCCCCGAAGCTGAGGGTGAGGCCGCGAAGCTGGAGAAGGGGTGGTGCCATGATCCGCCGGATGTAGCCCCGCGCGCGGCGCAACTCAAGCGCTGTCGGCTGTGCGTGCCGCCTCTCACCTCACGGAAATGTGAACCGGCGGGAATGGGGATGTGCTGCTAGCGTTTTCATAGGATGCGGACCGAATCCGGCCGCCTGACAGGGGAAAGGGAGAGCCATCCATGCGCATGTGGACGAAACTTGCGATTGCCGGTGCCATGCTCGTGCCGTTTGCGGGGGGCGTCGCGCTCGCCGAGGCGGAGCCGGACGAGGCGATCAAGTACCGCAAGGCCGTGATGCAGGCGATCGGCGGCCACACCAAGGCGTCCGCCGCGATCATCACCGGCAAGGCGGGCACGGCGGAGGACCTGAAGCTGCATGCGCCCGCGCTCTACATGTCGGCGATGACGGCGCTCGAAGCCTTCCGCCAGAACACGCACGGGCAGGGGGCGGAGAAGACCACGGCAGCGGAGGCGATCTGGACCGACTGGGCGGGTTTCGAGGGCAAGATGGAGAACCTCGTCGTCGCGGCCCGCAACCTCGCGTCGGCGGCAGAGGCGGGCAATGCCGGGGGCGAGCAACTCAAGGCGCTTGGCGGCACCTGCAAGGCGTGCCACGACGACTACCGGACGAAGTAGGGGCAGGCTGCGCTCCTAGAGCTGCGTCACGACATACCAGACAAGGGCCGCGGCGCATCCTGCCGCCGCGGCCGCGAGCCACAGGGGGGCGAGGCGCTGGCGTGCCTCGCCGTCCTTCTGCGGGTCCCACGACTTGCGGCCCGTGATCATCGGCGCGATCAGGTTCTCGCCCTTCAGCCGGTAGGCGATCACCACGGCGACGTGCAGCGCAATGAAGGCGAGCAACACGTTGAACAGCGTCTCGTGGATGTCGGTCGCGAGGTCCGACGTCGCGCCGGAGACGTATTTCGCCAGCGGCCCCTCGGTGAAGATGTCGTCGTTCGCAAACAGGCCGAGCGTGGCCTGCGCGCCCACCAGCCCCAGCAGCAGGACCACCGACCAGCCGCCCGCCGGGTTGTGTCCCAGGCTGCGGCGCGCCCGTCCGGCGAACGTGTCGCGCAGATAGGCGAGCGCCGCCCCAGGCCAGCGGACGAAATCGGCGAAGCGGGCCGTGCGGCTGCCGACGATGCCCCAGAGGATCCGGAAGACGATCAGCCCAAGTGCGACATAGCCCGCCTGGACGTGAAGGTCGGTGCGGTCGGTCTCGATCGAGACCCAGGAGACCGCGATGCAGGCCACCAGCGCCCAGTGAAAGAGCCGCGTCGGCAGGTCCCAGGCGACGACGCGGCGCGGGCCGGTGCCGGAGGGGGTTTCGGTATCTGCGCTCATGCCGTTCACTCCCTGACGCGCGTCCTGCCGGAATGGTAGTGTCGCGCGCGAGGCTTGGAAACGGACACTTCCCGCGCGGGACGAGGCCATGCGTATCAATGACGAGATCGTGATCGACGAGGCGGCGATCGAGGAGCGCTTCGTGCGCGCCGACGGGCCCGGCGGGCAGAACGTGAACAAGGTCTCGAGCGCGGTTGAACTGCGCTTCGACGTGCGCGCCGATACGGGGCTGCCGCACTGGGCGGTGCCCCGGCTGCTGCGGCTCGCGGGTCAGAAGGCGACGAAGGATGGCGTGATCGTCATCCAGGCGAAGGAGCACCGCGACCAGCCCCGCAACCGGGAGGCCGCGCGCGACCGGCTCAAGGCGCTGATCCTGCGCGCGCTGGAACGCCCCAAGCGGCGGGTGCCGACGCGGCCGACGCTCGGCTCCAAGCGCCGCCGCCTCGAGACGAAGAAGAAGCGCGGCGCGGTGAAGAGCCTGCGCGGCAAGCCGCCCGGCGACGGCGGCTGACGCAGGCTTCAGTCCGCGCGGCGCGCCACGATCCGCCCGCCGCCGCCAGTGTGCAGCACCAAGGCGCCATTGCTGGCGATGCCGAAGCGGCGCACCTCTCCCATCAGGCCGAAGAAGCGGGATTCGAGATCCATCTGCGCGGGCGGGCAGGCCATCTTCGTCGCCGCGAACCGGGAGAAGGTCAGGGACTCGCCCGTCAGGCTGTAGCTGCCGGTGAAGCGGTTGCAGAAGGCGCGGCCGGAGACGCGGCCGTCGGTGCCGAAGCTGATCGTGCCCTGCGCGCTCGCCGACACGCCGCGGCCTGCAAGTTCCGTCACGATCCAGTCGCCGGTCAGAAGGTCCATCGGGCGTCCTCCGCAGCCGTCGAGCCAGCGTCCGTTCACCGCGACGCGCACGAAATGGGGGTAGGGCATGCCGCTCATGCTGTCGTTGCAGACGCGGTCGAGGATGCTGACGGAAAGGGAGTCGGACGCCGTCCGCGCGGTGTAGCGGACGCCGCCGCGAATGCGCACAGGCTCCGGCAGCGGGGTCGACACGCGCGTCTCCCCATAATCTCCGGAATAGGTCATGCCGCGCCGGGTGATCTCGAGTGTCCAGCCCGGCTCATTGCCGAGCGCGCGGAAGGGCAGCGCCGGGCCGGCCACGGGGTCTTGTGCGCCGTCGCGGACGATCGTGCATTCGGGCAGGGTACGCCCGCGGATGGTGACGGTCGCCCGGCCGCCCTCGCGGCGCAAACTCGTGGTGGGATCGGCCAGAGCCTCGTAGCGCGTCACCGGCCCGCTGCCCACCTGCACCATCTCGAAGGTCCGGTTCCGGTGCGTCATGAGAAGGCGGTCGCGGCCCGCGGCAATGCGCACCTCGTCCGCGCCGCAGCGCATCAGGTTCGCGAAGCCCCCGGGAAGCGGGCGTTCCATCGTGAGCGTGCCGACGTCGATGCGCCCGCGGCTGGCGGCGCGGCCGAACTCCACCGGGATCTCGTCCGTGATCCAGATCGCGCCGCCGTTCTCCAGGATGCCGCCTTCGAGGACGTAAAAGGCATCGCGGTCGAGATCGCGCGGATCGATCTCCAGCGCGAAGGGCAGGGGAACCTGCCGGCCGGGACGCCAGCGCCGCTCGGCGACGACGCGGCCGGTGCGCTCCTCCGTCAGCGTGACGAGGGCGGTGGCTCCTCGCGGAAGGGCGATGCGCTCCCGATAGCCTAGCTCGCCCTCGATCACGAAACCGCGTGGCTGCGGTTGCGGCAGGGGAGTGCCGGGCCGCGCCGTGGGCACGCAGGCGGCGAGCAGCAGCGCCAGCAGGGCGGCGGCGACAGGAAATGTCGCGGAACGGATGGCGGCGAACGGTTGCATGGGGCCTCCCTGACGCGCGATTCCTCACGGGATTTACCCGTAACACGCGCACAGCATACCGGTTCCGTCGCCCGCGGGGACAATTTCGTGCGGCGGGCGTCCTCACCGAAGCCGGGCAGGCCGGTGTCAGCCTGTGTGGTCGCGCGTCGTCTCCAGCCGGATATCGGGCCAGTCCCGCTCGACCTTCGTGAGATCCCAGCTCGAGCGCGCCAGGAACACCGCAGCGCCCGCGTGGTCGGCCGCGAGGTTGCCCTTGTGGCGGGCCTTGAACTCGCTCACCTGCTTCGGATCGTCGCCGTCGATCCAGCGCGCGGCGGTATAGGGCGCGGGCTCGAAGTGCACGGGGATGTCGTATTCCTGCCGGATCCGCTCGCGCAGCACGTCGAACTGAAGCATGCCGACGACGCCCACAACGAAGGTGCCGCCGATCTCCGTCTTGAAGACGGAGGCCGCGCCCTCCTCGGCGAACTGGGTCAGCGCCTTCTGCAGGTGCTTGGCCTTCAACGGGTCGTCTGCGCGTACGACCTGCATCACTTCCGGCGCGAAGGAGGGGATGCCGACGGCCTGAAGCTGCTCCCCCTCGGTCAGCGTGTCGCCGATCCTGAGCGTGCCGTGGTTCGGGATGCCGATGATGTCTCCCGCCCATGCCTCGTCCGCGGTCGCGCGGTCCTGTGCGAGGAAGAGCATCGGGCTCGACACCGCGATGGGCTTGCCCGCGCGCACGTGCAGAAGCTTCATGCCGCGCCTGAAGTGCCCGCTCGCCAGCCGCACGAAGGCGACGCGGTCGCGGTGCTTGGGGTCCATGTTCGCCTGGATCTTGAAGACGAAGCCGGTGACCTTGTCCTCGCCCGGGTTGACCGCGCGCGTCGCGGTCGGCTGCGGGCGCGGCGGGGGTGCGAAGCGCACGAGGCCGTCGAGCAGTTCCTTGACGCCGAAGCTCCACAGCGCCGAGCCGAAATAGATCGGCGTCAGGTGCCCCTCGCGGTAGGCGGTCATGTCGAACGGGGGCAGGAGCCCCTCCGCCATCTCGATCTGTTCCTTGAGCGTGGCGAGCTTGTCGGCGGGGATCAGGTCCGCGAGCTTCGGGTCGTCGAGGCCGGAGACCTGGATGCCCTCCTGCCGCTCGTGCCGGCCGGCGCGGTCCATCAGGATCACGCGCTTGTTGATGATGTCGTAGGCGCCGAGGAACTCCCGCCCCATGCCGATCGGCCAGGACGCGGGCGTGACGTCGAGGGCCAGCGTCTCCTGGATCTCGTCGATGATCTCGAACGGGTCGCGCGCCTCGCGGTCCATCTTGTTGACGAAGGTGATGATCGGCACGTCGCGCAGACGGCAGACCTCGAACAGCTTCAGCGTCTGCGGCTCGATCCCCTTGGCGGCGTCGATCACCATGACCGCGCTGTCGACGGCGGTCAGCGTGCGATAGGTGTCCTCGGAGAAATCCTCGTGACCCGGCGTGTCGAGCAGGTTGATCATGTGGCCCTCGTAGTCGAAGGCCATCGCCGACGCGGTCACGGAGATGCCGCGCTCCTGCTCGATCTTCATCCAGTCGGACGTGGCGCGGCGCCGCTCGCCGCGCGCCCGCACGTCGCCCGCAAGCTGGATCGCGCCGCCGTAGAGGAGCAGCTTTTCCGTCAGTGTCGTCTTGCCGGCGTCGGGGTGCGAGATGATCGCAAAGGTCCGCCTGCGGCGCACCTCGGGCGGCAGTGCGGATTCCTCTTCCGGGGTCAGTGTGGCAAGTGGTGCGGTCATGGTGCGGGCTTGTACCCCAGGCAATCGTGGAACGGTAGCCCCTGTGGCGCGCGTTCCCAGTTCCTGCGGCGCGGCGCGGCGGCAAGGGGCCGTGGCAAACGGATCACACCTGCGGCATCGCGGCATGCCTGCTGCTGCGTGGCGCGGGGGGCTGTGGCAAACTGCCGGGGCTGGCCGGATTCGACGTGTTTGGCCCGCGGCTTGCTACCCATGTGTCTGCCGCCGGTGTCTGCGTCCCGCAGCGGGACAGGAACGGCGATCAGACGGGAGTATGTAGTGATGGCAGCTTACGATGTCATGGGGCAGGGACGTGCCTCGCGGGCCCGCCGCCGGTCGCCTGGCGAGGGGCTGGCGTGGCGTTTCGTGCGCAGCGCGATGCTGGTGCTTGCCGCGCTGGCGCCCCTGCTGATCGCGGGCTACGCGGCCGCGGCGGACAGGACCGCTGCCGCCTTCGGGCCCGCCCCCGGGCCCGCCCCCGCGATCGTGCTCGCCGATCCTGTCGCATCCCGGCTTGCCGAGGCCTTGTCCGCCCCCGCCGCTGCCGACGCGGGCGTGCAGGCGGATCTGAAGGCCTTCTATGCGGCGCGCGGCTTCCGTCCGGCCTGGACCACGCCCTTCGGCCTGTCGCCGGCGGGCCGCGAGGTTGCGCGTGCCCTTTCCGCGGCCGACCGGCACGGACTCGATCCGTCGGCTTATGCCCTGCCAGAGGGGATGACCGCCAACGACGGCCTGACCGCCGATGCCCAGGTTCTTGCAGAGCTGGTGGCAGCACGTACGCTTCGCGCCTATGCGCACGACGTGCGCGCCGGCCTTCTGCCCGAGTTGCGCAACGACGAGGATTCCCAGCTTCCACGCAAGTCCCTCGATATCCCCGCCTTGATGGCGGGCGTGGCGGAGGATCCCCAGGCCGGGCTCGCCGCCCTGCCGCCCCGCACTCCGGCCTATCGCAATCTCCTCCAGGCATTGGTCCTTGCGCGTGCGGTGCCGGCGGCAGAACCGCCGATGGTCGATGCCGGTCCCTCGCTGCGGCCGGGCGACATCGACGTGCGCGTTCCGGCCTTGCGCGAGCGCCTGATCTGGCTCGGCGACCATGCGGCTCTCGACCCGATGGCGAAGGGTGCGATCCAGGTGGCCTATGCCGAGCAGGCGGCGCAGAGGCCCGACGCCCTGCCGTCCGACTCCGGCGGCCTGACCCGGGAAGAGGCGATGGGCCTGCTGACCTACGACGAGGCTCTGGCCGAGAGCGTGAGGCGCTTCCAGGCGCGGCACGGCCTCGGCGTCGACGGTATTGTGGGCGCCCGGACGCTGTCGGCGCTGAACACCAGCCGCGAGGCCCGCATCGCGCAGGTCGTTGCCAACCTCGAGCGGGAGCGCTGGCAGCCCGAGGAGCAGCACCCCCGCGAGATCGTCGTGAACGTCCCGGCTTTCCACATGACCGCCTACGAGGGAGGTGTGCCCGCGCTCGGGATGGATGTGATCGTCGGACGGGAGGAACGGCAGACCCCGTTGTTCCACGATCGCATCCGCTACCTGGAGTTTCACCCGACCTGGACGGTGCCGACCTCGATCGCCGTGAAGGACATCGCGCCCGCAATGGCGCGCGATCCGCTTTACATCGAGAAGAAGGGCATCACGGTCTATGACGGCTGGTCGCGGGACGCCGCCGTCGTCGATCCGCAGTCGATCGACTGGTCGCGCATGCGGCTCGGCAATTTCCGCTACCGGCTGGAGCAGGCGCCCGGTCCGGCGAACTCCCTCGGTTCGGTCAAGTTCATGTTTCCCAACCGGTTCGCGGTCTATCTGCACGACACGCCCAGCAAGAACCTGTTCTGGAAGCCGAAGCGCGCCTTCAGTTCGGGCTGCGTGCGTGTCGCCAAGCCGCGGGAGCTGGCTTACTGGCTGCTCGGCGACCGTCTGACGCCGGACGAGATCGACACGCTCTTCGCGGAGAAGCAGACCCGCACGGTCGGGCTGTCGCGCGCGGTGCCGGTATCTCTGGTCTATCGCACGGCCTGGGTGGCGGAGGATGGACAGCTGGCCTTTCGCGACGATCTGTACGGGCGCGATGCGCGTCTGATCGACGCACTCGCGCGCCGCTTCAACTAGGGTGCGCGGGCCGGAAGGCGGGCCAAACGGGCGGCGGGCCAGGGGATCGGTCACGTTTACCGTGCTTCCTCACGCCGTCTTAACCAAATCCCGTCTTGAATTTCCTGCATGTATCGCTAGCCTTCCGCGGCTGAGGGGTCGTGGACGGACGGTGTAACCGTTCACGGGCTGGCAGGATCGGCGAAACAGTGCAGGGGACACCGCATGTGCGGGGCATGTGATTCGGAAGATCAGCACGAGACCCATTACGCAAGAGACATCGTTTCCGGTTCGCACGACGGGCTGATCCGCCCGGCGCGGACCTTTTCTCGCAGGGGTATCCTGGCGGGTATCGCCGGGCTTGGGGCGCTGAGCGCCACGCCGGCGGCGGCGTCGTGGACAACGACGGTGATGCGCAGCGGCGACAGCGCCGTCCCGCGGGCGAAGCCGGCGCTGCCGGAGGCCCCGCGCGTCGTACGCGGTACGGGCGAGAAGCGCATCGCGCTGCGCCATCTGCACACCGGCGAGTCCGTGAACACCGTCTACTGGGCCGAGGGGCGCTACATCGACGAGGGGCTCGACGCCGTGAGCCACCTGATGCGCGACTTCCGCACGGACGAAGTGGTGCCGATGGCGCCGGAACTGGTCGACCTTCTGCACGACCTGCGCACGCTGCTCGATACGCGCGAAGCCTATGCCGTGCTCGGCGGCTACCGCTCGCCGAAGACGAACAAGATGCTGCGCAGCCAGTCGCGCAAGGTGGCCAAGAACAGCCTGCACATGCGGGGTCTGGCCTCGGACCTGCGGCTGCCGGGGCGCAGCACGGCGACGGTGCGCAAGGCCGCGCTGGCGATGGAACGCGGCGGGGTCGGTTTCTACCCGCGCTCCGATTTCGTGCACCTGGACGTGGGACCGGTCCGCACCTGGCGGGGCTGACTGGCGCGCCGGCGCTCAGCGGTTGCCCAGGCAGATATCGCGCACGGCGGCGCGAACCGCTGTGCCCGTGTCGTCGCCGTCGGAAACGATTGCGATCTGCGTGATCGCTGGCGCCTCCTCCCCGAACGCAGCCCGGTAGTCGGCGCGGGGCGATACCGTCTCGGCGTGCCATCTGCCGGTTTCCGTGGCCGCGTCGCGCAGGATGACGATCTGCGACGACCCACCGGCATAGGGGCTTGCAAAGCGGCTGCCCGGCGGACGGCTGCCGCCCCAGGTGTAGGCGAGAATGCGGCCCGGCGCGTCCGGTCCCTGGAGCATCTCCACGACGGGGCGGCGCAGCAGTTCGCTGAGCGTCGCCTGGGCCGGATCCCATGCGAACGCGACATAGAGCGCGAGCGTCCGGTCGTCGCCGCCCTTCGCTGCGAGGTCGGTCGGCGGCACCGCGGCCTCGGCCTTCCACGCCCAGCGCAGAGCCTCCGCGCGCGCACCCAGAGACGGCGGGACGCCGGCGAAGAGGAAGGAGACGCTCGCATCGCCCTCGATCGTCAGTGCACCCTCCGCCGTACCGGCGAACCTGTTGGGCGCCTTGCCTTCGAAGGTGAGCGGCCGCCA
>JAJLJT010000317.1:0-5465 GCA_033844555.1 Alphaproteobacteria bacterium
CGCGCATCAGTCCTTGCTGGAGGGGACGTCGCCCTTCTCCACCCGCTTCGAAAACTCCGTCTCGCCACCCTCGGCGAGCACCTTCGCCTGGCCGATCCAGTCGTCCCGCTCGATCCGGCCCTTGAACTTCAGCCGGGCGTCGACCCAGGCCACGTTCTCCGGCGTCCAGGCGGCGATCTGCGAGAAGTGCCAGAAGCCCATCTCGTTGAGAAGCGTCTCAAGTTTCGGGCCTACGCCGCTGATCTTCTTCAGATCGTCCGCCTCGCCCTGGGGCGCCTTCAGCAGTTCGGGCGCAGCCTCCGCGGCCGCTTCCTCACCCGGGTCCTTCAGCGCAGGCGCGCCTTCCTGGGCCTGCGGCTTCGGCTTGGCGGCCTTCTTCGGCGCCTGGTCGTCGGCCTTCGGTCCGGCGGCCTTCGTGGCCGGCCCGGTGCCGTTGTAGACCGCGGGATCGGTCAGCGAGGTGAGGCCGCCCACGGGCTCCGACGTCTTCCGGCCGATCAGCGAACCCGGCGTCCGCGCCTTGCCCGCCTTCAGATCGTCGAGGAGTTCGGAGAAGTTCTCCCGCGTCAGGTCCTCGTAGTAGTCGTCGTTGATCTGCACCATCGGCGCATTGCAGCACGCGCCCAGGCACTCGACCTCCAGCCAGGAGAAGGTGCCGTCGGCCGACACCTTGCCCTCCGGCCCGATCTTGTCCTTGCAGACCGCGATCACGTCGTCCGACCCGCGCAGCATGCAGGGCGTCGTGCCGCAGACCTGCACGAAGAACTTGCCCACCGGCGCGAGGTTGAACATCGAGTAGAAGGTCGCAACCTCGAGCGCGCGGATGTAGGGCATGCCCAGCATGTCCGCCACGTGCTCGATCGCCGGGCGGGGCAGCCAGCCGCCCGCCTGCGCCTGCGCCTTCCACAGAAGCGGAATGATGGCCGACGCCTGGCGCCCTTCCGGGTACTTGGCGATCTGGCCGGCGGCCCAGTCCTTGTTCTCCGCCGTGAAGGCGAAGCTCTCGGGCTGCTCGTGATGGAGACGGCGAAGAGCCATTAGTACTTATCCCGATCTTCCAGGCGCTCGAAGCGCCAATCCACTCCCGGCAGTTCAGCGGTCAGCATGGTCACACCAAGCATGACAACAACACACAAAATCAACCCGACAACCCACCCAAGAATTTTTGACGAACTCGCAGCATAAACCATCACACCAACAACATATCCGATAGCGACGCCGCCAAACAAAGATCCAAAATAAAGAACACGTGCAACAAACTCCTCGAAAAAACTTCCTATCGGCCGCGATTCTCCCCATACAGCTACAATCGCATCGACAGCTACTGCGCCCGCAAACAGCCCCAAAACTACCACTAACCATCCCCAAGGGGTGTCGGATTGGCTCTGACTCATTGTATCTAAGGTAGCGCCATTTAGGAGGTTTCACTTGTTGGTAATCGGAACTTGATTAGCGGTCGATCTCCCCGAACACGATGTCAAGCGAACCCAGCACGGCCGAAACGTCGGCCAGCATGTGCCCGCGGGTCAGGTGGTCCATCGCCTGCAGGTGCGCGAAGCCGGGCGCGCGGATCTTGCAGCGATAGGGCTTGTTGGTGCCGTCGGACACGAGGTAGACGCCGAACTCGCCCTTCGGCGCCTCGACGCAGGCATAGACCTCCCCCGCCGGCACGTGGAAGCCTTCGGTGTAGAGCTTGAAGTGATGGATGAGCGCCTCCATCGAGCGCTTCATCTCGCCCCGCTTGGGCGGCACCACCTTGTTGTTGACCGCGGAGACGGGCTGGCCCTTCGTCTCCCGCAGGCCCTTGATGCACTGCTTCATGATGCGCAGGGACTGGCGCATCTCCTCCATGCGGATGAGATAGCGGTCGTAGCAGTCGCCGTTCTTCCCGATGGGAACGTCGAACTCCATCTCCGAATAGCACTCGTAGGGCTGCGCGCGGCGCAGGTCCCAGGCGAGGCCGGAACCGCGCGCCATCACGCCGGTGAAGCCCCAGGCGAACACGTCTTCCGGCGGCACGATGCCGATGTCGACGTTGCGCTGCTTGAAGATGCGGTTGTCGGTCAGCAGCCCCTCGATGTCGTCGAGCACCGCCGGGTGGCTGTCGCAGAAGGCGTCGATGTCGTCGATCAGCGCGTCCGGCAGATCCTGGTGCACGCCGCCCACGCGGAAATAGGCCGCGTGCATGCGGCTCCCGCTCGCCCGCTCGTAGAAGACCATGAGCTGCTCGCGCTCCTCGAAGCCCCAGAGCGGCGGCGTGAGCGCGCCGACGTCCATGGCCTGCGTGGTCACGTTGAGAAGGTGCGAGAGCAGCCGCCCGATCTCCGAATAGAGCACGCGGATCAACTGCCCGCGGCGCGGCACCTCGATGCCCAGCAGACGCTCCGCGGCAAGGCAGAACGCGTGCTCCTGGTTCATCGGGGCGACATAGTCGAGCCGGTCGAAATACGGGATCGCCTGCAGGTAGGTCTTGTATTCGATCAGCTTCTCGGTGCCGCGGTGCAGAAGCCCGATATGCGGGTCGACGCGGTCCACGACCTCGCCGTCCAGCTCCAGCACGAGGCGGAGCACGCCGTGCGCGGCCGGGTGCTGCGGCCCGAAGTTGATGTTGAAGTTGCGGATGCGCTGCTCGGCCATGGGTCAGCTCCCCGCCTTCTCGTCGCCCGGCAGGATGTATTCGGCGCTTTCCCACGGGCTCATGAAATCGAAACTCCGGAATTCCTGCGTCAGGGCGACGGGCTCGTACACCACGCGCTTGGCCGTCTCGTCGTAGCGGACCTCGACATAGCCCGTCAGCGGGAAGTCCTTGCGCAGCGGATAGCCGCGGAAACCGTAGTCGGTCAGGATCCGGCGCAGGTCGGGGTGGTCGGAGAACAGGATGCCGAACATGTCGAACACCTCCCGCTCCAGCCAGTTGGCCGTCGGGAAGACACCGATGACGCTGGGGACCGGAGTTTCCTCGTCGGCCTCGACCTTCACGCGCACGCGCTGGTTCTGGTGCATCGACAGGAAGTGATAGACGACGTCGAAACGCTTGGCCCGCTCCGGCCAGTCGACCGCGGTGATGTCGATCAGCTGCTTGAACTGGCACGACGAATCGTCGCGCAGGAAGGTGAGCAGGCGCACGACGAAGTCCGCGTGCGCCGTGATCGTCAGCTCGCCATGCGCGACCGTGTAGCCGATCACCGCGGTGTCCTGAGACGTGGCGATGTGCTCGCCAAGCTCCTGAAGCTGGTCGTCCATGCCTGTCCCCGTCGCCCGGTTCAGCGGATGATCGTGCCGGTCCGCCGGATCTTCCGCTGCAGCTGGAGGATGCCGTAGAGCAGCGCCTCAGCCGTGGGCGGACAGCCGGGGACATAGACGTCCACCGGCACGATCCGGTCGCACCCGCGCACGACCGAGTAGGAATAGTGGTAGTAGCCGCCGCCGTTCGCGCACGACCCCATCGAGATCACGTAGCGCGGCTCCGGCATCTGGTCGTAGACCTTGCGCAGCGCCGGCGCCATCTTGTTGGTCAGCGTGCCGGCCACGATCATCAGGTCGGACTGGCGCGGGCTCGCCCGCGGCGCGGTGCCGAACCGCTCCAGGTCGTAGCGCGGCATGGAGGTCTGCATCATCTCCACCGCGCAGCACGCCAGGCCGAACGTCATCCAGAACAGCGAGCCGGTGCGCGCCCAGGTGATCACGTCGTCGAGGCTGGTGACCAGGAAGCCCTTGTCCGCCAGTTCGTCGGAAATCTGGCGGAAATAGGCGTCGTCGTGCGGCTGGGCGGCGCCGGCCGCGGTGGCCGTCGCGGGTGTCGTCACTCCCATTCCAGCGCCCCTTTCTTCCACTCGTAGATGAAGCCGATGGTCAGGATGCCGAGGAACACCATCATCGACCAGAAGCCGAACAGCCCCACCTCGCCCAGCGTGATCGCCCAGGGGAAGAGGAACGCCACCTCGAGGTCGAAGATGATGAACAGGATCGCCACCAGGTAGAATCGCACGTCGAACTTCATGCGGCTGTCGTCGAAGGCGTTGAAGCCGCATTCGTAGGCCGACAGCTTCTCCGCGTCGGGCATTTGCGGCGCGGCCAGCCAGGCCGCGGCCATCAGGACGATTCCCAGCACCAGCGCGATGCCGAGGAAGATCAGGATCGGAAGATATTCGATGAGCAGACCGTCCATGGATCGCCCCTTGCTGCCCGCGGACCGGATCTGATCGTCCGGCGCCCGCCTGTCCGAAGTCGGCGGCATCATAGGCGGATGCCTTCAAAACGCAATCCGCCTCGCCCGCGAAATCTGCATGGTCCGATAGGCCCTTCCCGCAATGCAGGAAAGTGCCTTGCGCAACCATCGCGACCATAGGACGGGAGACGGCGCGATGCCACCCCGCGCGAGCCCGAGGGCCGCGGCACGATGTCCGTATGTGAGAGAAAATGGCGGGAGTGACGGGGCTCGAACCCGCGACCTCCGGCGTGACAGGCCGGCACTCTAACCAACTGAGCTACACCCCCGCGGGTGACCGCGACCGGCGCGGTGAAGGGGTAAGTATTCGACGCGCCCAAAGCTGTCAAGCACCCGTCGACCCGCAAAATGCAGCAGGCGGACGGGACGCCGGAACGCGGCGGCCCGCGCCCGCGGCACGATCCTTGCTGACCCTGCCCTGCTTTGTTGCGCAACACAGGAGTTGAGTAGATGAAACTGCGCCACCTTCTTGCGGCCGCCGCCGGCGCGGCCATGTCGGCCAGCCTCGCGGGCGCCGCGCACGCGGCCGTTTTCGAGACCGCGTTTACCTTCGAAGCCTTTGATGTGGGTATCTGCCCCGGCGGCGTCTGTCCCGCCGTCCCGCAGGATCCGGTCAGCGGCGTGGTCGTCTGGGAAGGCGCGTCCGGCACCTCGCCGATCGATGCGCTCGTGTCCATTTCCCTGACAATCGCCGGCAAGACCTACGACATCTCCGAGATCGCCTTCGAGAATCTCCCCGGCGAGACGATCGTCGGCGGCGCGGCCGGAGGCGCCGCGTCGACGCCGGGCGGTGTGGACGACTTCATCCTGTCCTGGGATCCGTCGACGGGCCTGCCGTTCGCCTTCCAGTACGCCGTGGCGAACGTCGACAGCTACTTCGTCTCCCTGACGGCGTCCGAATTCAAGACGACGCGCGCGCAGGTCGACGAACCCTCGCTCGCAGGCCTCCTCGGTCTCGGGCTCGCGGGACTGGCCCTGGCCGCACGGCGCCGCCGGGCCGCCTGACGCCGAAGGGCACGCACGGGCGGGGCGATGCATGCGCCCCGCCCGCTCCCGTGCCGCCTGTCATACGCCACCGGCATGGCGTTCTGGCGTGAACTCCCCACCCTGCCGTGCCACACTCGTCCTGGCGCGGGGCAAGGCAGCCAGGGGGCAGGGCATGTTCGTTCACGTGGTGCTGATGCGGCTCGTACCGGACGTCGATGACGCCTTCCATGCACGGGTGGAGGACTATGCG
>JAJLJT010000318.1:0-2376 GCA_033844555.1 Alphaproteobacteria bacterium
ACCTGCAGATTGCCCGGCGCGCCCCCCAGGCCCGGACATGCAATGACCAGCCGCCCTGCCCGATCGAAGGCGAAGCCGTCGGGCAGGCCCCGCGTCATCTGGCAACAGACCTCCATGCGTTCCGGCCGGACGGCATCCAGCGGAAACCGGACGATCCGGCTGTGGCGGCTGTCGGCGACGTAAAGCTTGTCGTCCTCCGCCGAGAACCCGATGCCGTTGGGATACCAGTCGCAGGTGAGCAGAAGCTCGACCTCTCCCGTCTCGATGTCGCAGGCGTATATCCTGCCGTCGTCGCGCTCCGGCTTGCGGGTCGGATCGGTGAAATAGAGCCGCCCGTCGGGTCCGAAGGCCAGGTCGTTCGGAGAGGTCGCCACGCCGGTGACGACCCGGACGGTTCCGTCGGGTGCGACGGCCTGGATGCCCGGCGCGGCCGGGACGCGGTTCTCGGCCGGCCACTGGCCGCCGTTCTGCGCGACATAGATGACGCCGTCCGGCCCCTCCGTGGCGCCGTTCGGACCGCCGCCAAGCTCTGCCAGCACGCGCGCGCGGCCGTCCGCGATGCGGTAGAGCAGGCCCCGGTCGATCGAGGTCACGACCACCGCGCCGTCGCGCGTGATGACAGGTCCCTCGATGAACCCGAGATCGGACTGGAATACCTCCATGGCGGCCTCCTCCGCTGCGGCCGGGCGTCAGGCGCCCGCACCCGTTCCAAGAATGTTGTCGCGGAAGGTCGGGCCTTCGTACTCGGTCCGGAACACCCCGCGGGCTTGCAGGATCGGGATCACATTGTCCACGAACTCCTCGATGCTGTCCGGGATCGTCGCCGGGCGCAGGTTGAAGCCGTGGCAGCCGGTCTCGCGCCAGATGGTTTCGATCTCGGCGGCGACCTGCTCCGGCGTGCCCACCACGTGCGGCGTTCCGATGGAGGTGGCCCATGTCTTCGCCACGTCGCGCAGCGTCAGCCGCTTGCCGCCGCCCATGTCGCTCGAGAGCGCCTTGACCAGGCCCTGCGAGGCCTGGCTCGGCCACTCCTCCATCGGGCTGTCGAGGTCGATCTCGCTGAAGTCGATGCCGAGCGAGCCGGACAGCCGCGCGAGCGAAGCCTCGAGCGTGTAGCGCGAGAGCAACTCCTCGCGCCGCTCGCGGGCCTCTGCCTCGGTGCTGCCGAGCACGATCTGCAAGCCGAAGATCACCCGGACGGGATCCGACCGCCCCTGCTCCTCCGCCGCCGCGCGCAGTTGCTCGACATAGCGGCGCATGTTCCCGGTCGTGCTCTGGATGGCGAAGATCACGTCGGCGTTCTGAAGCGCGAAACGCTGACCGCGGCCCGACGAGCCGGCCTGGAACAGCACCGGCCGGCCCTGCGGCGAGGGGACGACGAGCGGCACCGCGCGGCTTTTCAGATACCTCCCCTCGACATCGACGCGGCCGACCTTCGCGGGATCGGCGACGATCCCGGCTTCGGTCTCCATGAGGATGGCGTCGCGCGGGATCCCGTCCCAGAGAGCGCGGCAGATCTCCATGAACTCGTCGGCCCGGTCGTAGCGGCTGTCATGCTCCAGCGCCTCGATGCCGATGGCGTCGTACTCCATGCGCGTGTTGCCGGTCACGATGTTCCAGCCGACGCGCCCATCCGACAGGAAGTCGAGCGTCGAGATCAGCCGCATCAAGGGATAGGGAAAGGCGCCCCCGATCGACTGGGTGAAGGCGAAGCCCAGCCGCTCCGTCGCCGCCGCCATCAGCGCCAGCGTCGGCATGATGTCGTGACGCGGCCAGCCCAGCCCGTACTTGATCGACTCGTCCGGCCGCCCCTTGTAGCGGTCGTAGATCGCCGCGGTGTCGGCAAAGAAGATGCCGTCGAACTTTCCGCGCTCGAGGATCCGGGCCACGTTCTGCCAGTAGCCGATCATGCTGCTGCCGCGGAAGCGCCTGTCGGCCGGGTCCCTGACCGCGTTTTCCAGCGCGTGGTGCACGCCCTCGGTATGCTCCGGAAAGCTCAGGAGGTGCATCTGGTTCGTCATCTCGGTCATCCCCCGCGTTGTTGTCGTTTCGCCGTATTCAGGTCTGCGTCCCGGTGAACGGCGCGCTGGCGCTCCCTTGCCGGTCCGCCATCACCATCGCCGCCGCCTTCTCGCCGATCATCAGGCTCGGCGCATGGGTGCAGGCGTTGAGCGGCCCCGGCATGATCGACGCGTCCGCGACGCGCAGCCCCTCGATCCCGCGCACCCGAAGCTGCGGATCGACCACGGAGCCTGCATCGCCGCCCATGCGGCAGGTCCCGCCCGGGTGCGAATAGCTGCCGAGGCCCGCCCGGATTTCGGCCTCGAGCCCGTTCCGTTCGGCGGCGGGGCCCGGCGAAAGCTCCTCGCTGATCGC